>RFSU01000085.1 GCA_009923795.1 Sphingomonadaceae bacterium | reverse complement strand
AAGTGCGGGTGAATGGGCGCCGGTTGCCGCATCGGCAAAGACAAGCGAGACATCCTTGGCGCGCACATCCTTGCCATTGATCCGGTAAGCAGAGCCTGCCCCCCGCTCAATCCGCCGGACAATTTCCAGCTCCCGTTCCTCATGCGAGGCATCCCGTTCCGTCAGAATCGAGACTTCGGCAAAATCGCGCGAGGGGCGCTTTTCCGTGCCGGCGAAAATGACATCATCCATCGCCCCGCCGCGCAGGGATTTGGCGCTGCCTTCCCCCATCACCCAGCGAATGGCCTCAAGCAAATTTGACTTGCCGCAGCCATTGGGGCCGACAATGCCCGTCAGGCCCGGCTCAATGCGGAGCTCGCTTGGGTCGACGAAACTCTTAAAGCCCGTCAGCTTGAGGCGTTTGATCCGCAAGGCGGCGGCCTTAGGCCCCGGCGTCCATCAACTTGGGCTTCAGCGCGCCCCAAGATGAGGTGTTTTCCTGCATGACGCCGTTGATGACAAAGGTCGGTGTACCCTGAACCTTAAATTCGCGCACACCCTTGTCGGTGATTTTCACCAGCTCATCAATCGCTTTGGCGTCCGCTGCACAAGCCTGCGCCTTGGCAGCTGAAATGCCGCGCTGCTGCACAAATTCAATCAGGCCCAGTTTTTCGGCAAGAAGCTTGGTCTGTTGCAGCGGGTTCATCGCCTGCAGGGCCTGCTGCTCTGCTGGTGTGATGGAGCTGGTCTTGCCCAGCCAGTCGCGCTGGGTCGCGTACATTTGCTCAGCAATGGGGAAGAAGCGGCCCGGCCCGCCGCATTTGGCGAGAACGGATGCCGGAACATCTAGGGCGTTCAGAACGAAGGTGCGGAATTCATAGGACACGGTGCCCTTGTCGACCAAAGCTTTGAGCTCAACCTTGGATGCTGCTGAAAATTCGGCGCAATGGGAACAGGTCAGCGCCCCAAATTCCATGAGCTTCACAGGTGCATCTGGGTTGCCCATCAACATCCCGCCATCGGGCGTAACGGCCGTGGTTTCAGACCATGTGGAGCCTGCGGGCGCAGCAATGGCGGCCGCGCCGTTCTTGGCATCGCCGGTTCCCGCACCCTTATCGCCACAAGCGGTGACGAGCAGCAGAGCCGTGGTTGCGATCAGAAGTTTTTTCATGAGGTTCTTTATCCTTTTTAGCGTTGACCAAGGGCGCTTTTCAAAGCCGCGTCGACATCGGCCCATTCGGACGTCCGTGGCCCCGGCTGGCCGTTGATCAAAAATGTTGGCGTTGCATTAATCTTGCGCACATCGACCGCATCCTTGGTCATGGCGAGAATTGTTTTGTGCATTTGCGGGGAGGCAAGGCAGGCATTGGCCTGTGCCGGGGTGAGGCCCCGCGCTTGCGCCATGGCGAGAAGCCCTGTCCCCTTGGCAAGCGTCTGAAGCTTCTTGGGCAAGGGCATCGCGTTCAATTGCGCTTCTTGTTTGAGGGCGACCACTTGTCCTTCGGCCATCCAAACTTCCTGCCGGGCCATCATATCCTCGGTCAGGGTAAAGACGCGCGATGGGCCACCGCAGCGGGCCAGCAGCGCGGCCGTCAGGTCAAAGGCATCGCGCACCAGATGGCGCAGTTCGAGCGCGACCAGCCCCTTGGCGATATAATCCCGCTTGAGAGGCGTTGCCGCCTCACCAGTGAAGTGCGCACAATGGTTGCACGTATAGCTCAGATATTCGACCAGCCGGATCTTCGCTTTGGGATTGCCGAGAACGAAGGCGCCAGTGGGGGTGATGGTCACCAGCTTTGCATAATTGGGCGCCGCTGCCTTTTGCGCGTGGGCGGGCGCTGCCATCAGGCCAATGGACCCGCAGATCAGACCGAGCATCAGGATCAGACGATGGATCATCTCACTTTCCCCAGTACAGGCAATCCGTCCGGCGCGCTGGCCACACCCTGCGCCAGGGAGGTCAGAACGGCGCGCAATTCAGGATCGGCAATTTCGCGCAAGGAATCGCCCAATTCAGCGGGCACCGGGCGCAGATTTGGTTTGGCGATGACGGGCGCAGCGCGGGTGACATCGCCTGCCCGCAAGGTGATGCGCGACACCGCATTATAGCCGAAAAATCGGTTCACCCGCTCCATAATCACAGGCTGCACATGCTGCATCATCGGGCCAAAGGCGCGCTCCACAACCAGCGTCAGCGTCCCATCGGTTTTTTTGCCCTGTGGAAAGCGAATCGATTCGGGGGTGGAGACACCGGCGTATTTTTCCCCGGCAATTTCCGCCCAGCGGCTGACAATGGACGATTGAATAAAGCCAAAGCGCTTAAAGGCCGCCTGTCCGACGCCGGGAATGAGCTCCGCAACGCTCTTTGCGCGGCCGCCGCGGGGTCGTCCCCCCAGACCAGAAGGCTGCTTGTCTTTTGCCATGCCTGCCCCCATGCCAGACCGCATCATGCGCGTCGAGACTATGCCCTTAGTTACCAACAAGATTCTCGCACATTATGACGCGAATGCGCGCATTTTACCTTGGCGTAGCCCCCCGGGCGGGACACGCCCCGACCCCTATCATGTCTGGCTGTCCGAAGTGATGTTGCAGCAGACGACCGTTGCGGCCGTCAAAGCCTATTTTGCAACCTTCACACAGCGTTGGCCAACATGCGCCGATCTTGCCCATGCAGAGGATGCCGATGTCATGGCCGCTTGGGCGGGGCTGGGCTATTATGCGCGGGCCCGCAATCTGCTGGCCTGCGCGCGCCAGGTCACGCAGGGTCTGGATGGACAGTTTCCGGAGACAGAAGACGGGTTGCGGGCCTTGCCCGGCATCGGCCCCTATACGGCGGCGGCCATATCCGCGATTGCCTTTGGCAGGCGGGCTGTTGTTGTCGATGGCAATGTTGAGCGGGTGATTGCCCGGCTGTTCGCGGTGAAAACGGCTTTGCCGGCGGCCAAGCCAGAAATTTATGGCTGGATGGACAGTCTGACACCACAGGATCGTGCGGGGGATTTTGCGCAGGCCATGATGGATTTGGGGGCGACCATCTGCACCCCAAAAAGGCCTTTATGCCATCTGTGTCCTGTCGCCGAGGACTGCTGGGGCCGCTCGGAGGCAGAGGCTTACCCTGTCAAAGCCGCAAAACTGCCCAAGCCGGAGCGACTTGGGCGTGTCTGGTGGATTGAGGTGGAGGGCCATGTGGCGCTGATCCGTCGACCAGCCAAAGGTCTGCTCGGCGGTATGCGGGCGCTGCCCAGCTGTGATTGGGCGGGCGATGATGCCCCGCCGCCATTTGCGGGGGATTGGCAACCCTTGGGGGCTGTCACCCATGTCTTCACCCATTTCCGTTTGACGTTGCAGATTTTGGCCCTGCGCCTTCCCAAACAACCCACGTTTGTTTTCGATGTGGAATGGTGGCCAATTGACCGCTTGCATGAAGCCGGACTACCTACTTTATTCACCAAGGCCGCAATGGTCGCCTGCCAAGGATAAGGATTTATGACGATTAACCTGAATCGCCGCCATTTTTTGAGCGCATCGGCCTTTGCGGCGGGCTTTGCGAGCCTCCCCGCCAGCTTGCGCGCCGCGCAGACCGGGCCGCTTGCCTGGGGCCCGGTGCAGCAGACGATGCAGGGCTTTATTGACAGCAAATATGTGCCCGGTGCTGTGGCCGCCATTGGCCGGGGGACAGAGGCGCCCATTTTCCTCTCAACCGGCGCGCTGGCTTTTGACAATCCAGCCCCCGTGGCGGAAGACTCGCTCTTCCGCGCCTATTCCATGACCAAGCCGATTACGGGCATGGCCGCGATGATGTTGATTGAGGATGGCAAGCTGAAGCTTGATCAGAATATTGCTGATTTTCTGCCCGGTTTTGCCAACCCCCGCGTTCTGACCGATCCGGAAAAGAGCCTGGACGCGCGGGCCGCATCCGGCCCGATTACGATCCGCAATCTGCTCACCCACACAGCGGGTTTGGGCTATACAATTGTGACCAAAGGCCCGTTGCTCGATGCCTATGTGAAGCTGGGCATTACACCCGCTTCTGCCTCGCGCAGGCCGCTGCCGGGCCAGCCCAATGTGCCGACGGCCCCCAGCCTTGCCGAATTTGCTGATCGACTGGCGACCTTGCCGTTGGTAGCCGATCCGGGAACGGTGTGGAGCTATTCGGTCAGCCTTGATCTGCTGGGCAGGATCATTGAACTGGCCAGCGGCATGTCGTTCGACGCCTTTCTGCAGCAGCGCATCTTTGCGCCCTTGGGTATGACCAGCACTTGGTTTCAGGTGCCGCAAAGCGAGATGAAGCGCCTGACGACCAATTATTTCGGCGCGCCCTTTGGCACCTTCCCGATTGATCCGGGCACGGACAGCGTCTTTTTTGACAAGCCAGCCTTTCCCTTTGGCGGAGCGGGCCTTGTCACCAGCCCGCGCGATTATGATCGCTTCCTCGCCATGTTGATGGGCGAAGGCGCCATTGGCGATCGGCGCATCATGAAGGTTGAGACGGCACGGCTTGCCATGTCCAATCTTGCCCCGCCCGGCGCGCGCATGGAGAGCTTTGTCAAAGGTCAGGGCTTTGGCGCTGGCGGACGCGTGACAATTGCCCCGCGCGACAATGGGGAAGGCCTTGGCACCTTTGGTTGGGGGGGTGCGGCCTCCACCATTGGCTGGGTGGATCGGACACGCGGCATCCGCGCCTCTGGCTGGTCGCAGATTATGACAATGGGGAACCAGCCTTTTACCGAAAGCTTTGGCAAAGCCGTTTATCAAAGCCTGTCGGTCTGATGATGGCCCCCGGCTTTACAGGGTCGCCACTGGACCGCGTTGACCATATTCGCAGCGATGCGGACGCGGTCACCGCGCTTCTCAATGATTGGCGCGGGCGGGTTTTGGGGCTGGATGGGCTTGACCCGCGTCTGTCGGCCGAAGGGCGGCTGGTTTGGCACAGCATGGCCGAGGTGTCGCTTGAGGTCGAACTGATCCTGCTCGGCCTGCACGACGCTAAGCCGCATTTTGCGCCCATCACATCTGGGCAGGGTGGGGCGCATCGTTCCCCCGCAATCTGGCGTGCGTTGGCGAGCCTGCCTGCGGAAGAAGCCGCGATTTACGGCACGGCGCGCAGCCTGATTGATTGGCATAATGGCCATCGCTTCTGTGGCCAGTGCGGCGGGGAGACCAAGGTTTTTCGCGCAGGCTGGGGGCGTGTCTGTGGGGGCTGTGGGAAGGAACATTTCCCCCGCACTGACCCTGTCGTCATCATGCTGGCTGAATATCAGGGTCGCGTGCTGGTCGGGCGGCAGGCGGCATGGCCGCAGGGCAATTATTCTGCACTCGCAGGCTTTTTAGAGCCGGGCGAAAGCGTTGAAGAAGCTGTGCGCCGGGAAATTTTTGAAGAAGCGGGCGTACGCTGTGGCGCTGTGCGCTATGTCGTGAGCCAGCCTTGGCCCTTTGGCGGGTCGCAATTGATGATTGCCTGTGTGGCAGAGGCACTGGACGACACGCTCACAATTGATACCAAGGAATTGGAAGATGCCCGCTGGGTGTCGCGAGAGGAAGTTTTGGCCGCCCTCAAGGATGCGCCGGACAAAAACTTTAACGCGCCCCCACCCTTTGCCATTGCCAGCACCTTGTTCCACCGCTGGGTGGCGGAGCCTTCAGGCTGAGATCCTTAGCCGCGCGGCCGGGCCTGCTTATAGGTGCCCAGCATGCGCAGCGAGCGGGAGTAGAAGCTCAGTTCTTCCAATGCGCGGGCGACGGCCGGATCATCGGGGTGGCCAACAACATCGGCAAAGAAGGTGGTTGCAGAAAAACTCGCCCCGCGCTGATAGCTTTCCAGCTTGGTCATATTGACGCCGTTGGTCGCAAAGCCACCCAAGGCTTTGTAAAGCGCGGCGGGCACATTCTTCACCTCAAAGATGAAGCTGGTGATGACCAGCCCTTCATTGGGGGCGGCCGCGCCCGACCGCGCGAGGCGGACAAAGCGGGTCATATTATCGTCTGAATCTTCCAGCGCCTCTGCCAATGTCGTGAGGCCATAAATCTCTGCCGCGCCAAGCGGCGCAACGGCAGCGATCGAGGGATCATTCAGCTCAACTGCGCGGGCAGCGGCCCCCGCCGTATCCGGGAAGGGCACGGGGTCAATCGCACGGGCGCGCAGCCATTTGCGGCACTGGCCCAAGGCTTGGGGGTGGCTGATCGCTTGACGGACATCTTCCAGCCTGCCTGTGCCCATCAGCGCATATTTGATCGGCAGAAAAAATTCGCCCGTGATGACAAGGCCCGATTCTGGCAGCAGAAAATGAATATCGGCAACGCGCCCATGCAGGGAGTTTTCAATGGGGATGAGGGCGCTGTCTGCCTGCCCATCGCGCACGGCGTCAATGGCATCTTCAAAGCTATAACAAGGCACGGGCAGGGCGTCCGGCTGATCCTGAAGCACGGCAATATGCGAATTGGCGCCCGGCGCGCCCTGAAAGGCGACGGCACGGGCTGGGGCCTTGGCCGCAGCCTCAAGCATGGCGGCAACAATGGGCTGGGCGGGGGCAGGATATCGGTTCATCTTGGAATTCCGCTTAAGGGGAGGTGATCAATGCTGCAAGCATGCTTGCGATGCGCGGCTGGCAAGGCTAAGGCGCAGGCGATTCCAAAACACCGACCATATGATCAGGGGTTTCAACGGGCATGAGCGATAGCGATCAATTCAACACCATCGCTGGATGGACGCTGGCAGCAGGCATTGTTGCACTGGGTGCGACAATCGTGACGGGCGAGATGTTTAAGCACCATCCGGTTGAGGCCGGCGGCTTTGAAGTTGCAAGCGCAGAAGGCAGCGGTGAAGGCGGCGCGGCGGCAGAACCGCCCATTGCGCTGCTGATCCAAACAGCCGACGTCACAAAGGGTGCAGAAGTTTTCAAAAAATGCGCATCCTGCCACACGATCAATCAAGGTGGTGCCAATGGCATTGGCCCGAACCTGTGGGCGACCATGGGTGAAGAAATCGGCAAGGGTAAGGCGGGGTACGCCTTTTCTGCGGCATTGGCGGGCCATGGCGGCAAGTGGGACTTCGACTCGATGAACCTTTGGCTGAAAAGCCCCAAGAAGTTCGCTGATGGCACGAAGATGAGCTTTGCCGGCCTGTCCAAACCGGAAGACCGGGCTAATTTGATTGCCTATATGAACGCGCAGGGTTCAAATCTGCCGCTGCCGCCAGCCCCAGCTGCGGACGCAGCACCAGCTGAAGCGGAAGCAGCCAACGCAGCAGCGCTTGCGGACGGCAATGCAGCGGCCCCGGCCCCTGCTGCCAAATAAGCCTTGCGGCCATTTTAGCGAAAAAGGCTCGGAGCAATCCGGGCCTTTTTTCTTATAGGCTATCGGCCTCATAAAAGGTGCGGACATGCGCCCAAGCTTCCTCGGCTGTTTCGACATAGCGAAACAGGCTTAAATCCCGCTTGGCGATGACCCCATGATCGACCAAGGCTTGGAAATCGACCACATCTTCCCAAAAGGCGCGACCAAAGAGCAGGACTGGGATCGGCTTGACCTTGCCCGTCTGGATGAGCGTCAACAGCTCAAACATTTCATCAAAGGTGCCAAATCCGCCGGGGAAAATGGCAACGCCCCGGGCGCGCAATAGAAAATGCATTTTGCGCAGCGCGAAATAGTGAAACTGAAAACTGAGCTCTGGCGTCACATAGCTGTTGGGCATTTGCTCATGGGGCAGCACGACGTTGAGGCCAATTGAGTCAGCGCGCAAATCATGCGCGCCCCGATTGGCCGCTTCCATGATCGATGGCCCGCCGCCGGAGCAGACGACAAAATGCCGCCAGCCTTGCTCATCGCGCGGAATGCCGCTGGTGATTTGGGCCAGTTTACGGGCTTCGTCATAATAAGGGGATAGCGCCTCTAGCCGCTTTGCAACCTTGGGGTCGGCATGGCCAGAGGCGACGCCGGGCGCTGGAATACGGGCTGACCCGTAAAAAACAAAAGTGGACGCAATTTTGGCCTCATCGAGCAACAGCTCTGGCTTTTGCAATTCCAATTGGAAGCGGACGGGCCGCATATCATCGCGCAGCAGAAACTCTTCATCCTGAAAGGCAAGCTTATAGGACGGGCTGTTTGTTTGCGGGGTGGAAAGGTTTTTCTTGGCGGTTTGCGCATCCTGTGCGGCATGCGCGAAGACCCGTGCGGGTATTTTTCTGTCTGTCATTTGGATTAATCTAGGAGGGTGCGGGCTCAGCGGCAATAGGGGCCCCGGCCCAGATCAAAGTGGAAATGATCCCGATGGGCCGCATTATAATCGGGCGTGAGGACGGTCTGGAAGCGTTTGCACGCGGATTTGCGCAGTTCCCGGAGGAATTGCGCGTCTTTATTGCCCGCCGACCAGCCCGCCAGAACCGTGATGCGGCGGCCATTGGCCAGAACAAAGCCGCCCACATCAATGGCATTGGCATAGGCATGTTCAGACATGTTGGTGGAGGCAACGCCGCGCACCTGCCGACAGGCATAGCTGCCCATGGTTTCAACACGGACCACGGGCATCCCATAAAAATCGCGGGCGGCCTGTTGCAATGGCCCGCGCACCCAGGCGGCAAAGCTGCGGGCGAGTGGGCATTGGGTGGCGCGCAAATTTGTGATGCTCGCCCCGGCACTGGCCAACAGAACAGAGTTAATTGCCGAACACCCATTTTGCCCGCGATAATCGGGCAGCACTTTATATTTGGCGCCCAGTCGATTCAGATCCGATGTGCATTGTCGGATCAAAGCGCTGCTGGGCACGGGCGGCGTATGGCGAGGGACATTATGTCGATCAAGGGGACGGGGAATACATCCCGCAAGCACCAGCGCCAGCAGCAGGAGGGCGGGCATAAAAAAGGGGCCATGACGACGCATGGCCCCTTTAATGAGGGGTTTTTCTCAGAAAAACCAGTAAGCGTTTAGGCAGGCAGGCCGCTGATCGATTTGACTTCCATAAAGTCCTTCAGACCAAAAAGGCCGCCTTCGCGCCCATTGCCCGATTGCTTATAGCCGCCAAACGGCGTGCCGGGGGTTGGGCCCCATGCGTTGATGGCCACCATACCCGCCCGAAGCTTGGGCGCAACGCTGGCCGCCTTGGCCGGATCGCCAGAGATCACCGCCGACAGACCATATTCGGTGTCATTGGCAATTTCGATCGCTTCATCCAAATCCGCATAGGTCATCACAGCGGCGACCGGGCCGAAGATTTCTTCACGCGCGATCCGCATGTCGGGCGTTACGCCTGAAAAGACGGTTGGCTTTACATAATAGCCGCGATTGACGTTGGCGGGCAGGCCCGTTCCACCTGTTTCCAGCGTGGCGCCTTCATCAATGCCGGATTGGATCAGGCCTTGGATTTTTTCATATTGTGTCTTGTTGACGACGGGGCCGATATGCCCACCTTCCTGCAAGGGATCGCCAACCGGGACGCTGGCCATCAAATTCTTGATGACGCTGACGGCTTCGGCTTCCTGATCCTTATGGACAAGAATGCGCGCGGGTGAGATGCAGCTCTGGCCCGAATTGATGAACACGCCGGAGACGGTGGCGGGCAGAACGGCGG
>RFSU01000084.1 GCA_009923795.1 Sphingomonadaceae bacterium | reverse complement strand
CATCAATTGCAATTGATGGTATCGGCATGGATTGCAGCGCGGCTTGCGCGTGACTAATCGGGCGCGTCGAGAGGTTCGCCAGGGGGGCACAGAGATGATCACTAGTCAGCAGCCGCAGATCGCCATCCTGCTGCCCTGCTATAATGAGGCGGCCGCCATCGGGCAGACTATAGCCGATTTTCGCGCAGCGCTGCCGCAGGCGACGATTTATGTCTATGACAATAACAGCACGGATAACACGGCTGAGGTTGCGCGGGCTGCGGGTGCCATCGTCCGAACAGAGCGGATGCAGGGCAAGGGCAATGTCGTGCGCCGGATGTTCGCCGATGTTGATGCCGATGTTTACGTCATGGCTGATGGCGATGCGACCTATGAAGCTGCCGCCGCCCCAAAGCTGATTGCCCTGTTGCAAGATGACCAGCTCGATATGGTCGTGGGTGCCCGCAAATCTGAGGTGGAGGCCGCTTATCGGCGGGGCCATCGCCTTGGCAATGCGCTGTTGACGGGCATGCTTGCTTGGCTGTTTGGCCGCAGCTTTACGGACATTTTGTCGGGTTATCGTGTGTTTTCGCGACGCTTTGTAAAAAGCTTTCCAGTTTTGTCCGAAGGCTTTGAGATTGAAACCGAAATCAGTGTCCACGCGCTGGAACTTCGCATGCCCGTGGCCGAATGCGTGACCGCTTATGCCGCGCGCCCGGAAGGGTCGGAATCCAAACTCAACACCTATCGCGATGGCTGGCGCATCCTAAGGATGATCCTGACGCTCTTCCGGATTGAAAAGCCGCTGGCCTTTTTTGGGCTGATTGGCGCGCTCTTTGGTGTCACCGCAATTGCCATCAGCATTCCCTTGTTTCTCACTTATTTTGAAACGGGCCTTGTCCCCCGCTTTCCAACCGCGATTTTGGCAACAGGGATGATGGTCTTGGCCTTTCTCAATGGCTTTTGCGGCCTCATCCTCGATACGGTTGTGCGGGGGCGGCGTGAAATGCGGCGGCTGGCCTATCTGGCTGTGAAGGGCTAGCGCGGCTTTATGCCCTCTTTTGGACTCAAGCCTGCGACAGAGCGGGCCATTTGGCTGCTGCTCGCGTTCGCGTCTGCCGTGCCATTCATGGTCGCGCCCTTGCCGATTTTGCCAGATTTATTCACGCATATCGGTCGCTATCATGTCATGAATAATTTGGGCGATGCCTGGCTATCGCGTTATTATGCTTTTGATTGGCATATCACCGGAAATCTGGGTGTTGATCTTCTGATGGTCTGGCTCGGCCCGATCCTTGGGACGGAAAAGGCCGCCTATCTGATCACAGCCATCATCCCGCCAATTGCGGTTTTGGGGATGTATCGGCTGGCCCGCGCGGTGCACGGCTATGTGCCAGCACCCGCCTACCTCGCCATTTTGCTGATCTGGTCCTTCACCTTTCATCATGGCTTTGTAAATTATTGGCTGGGGGTCGGCCTGGCCCTTCACATCGCGGCCAGCTGGGTGCGCTTGCGTGATGCGCCCATATGGGGTCGCACGCTCTTCGCCTTTGTCGCCGCCCTGCTCATTTGGCTTTGCCACACATCGGCTTGGGGCATATTGGGCTTGCTCATCGCGGGCATCGAATTTGCGCGCGACAAGCGGCTCTTGCCCTTTATCGGGCGGATGCTGCCCTGGACGTCGCCAATCCTCCCCATGCTGATCTGGCGTGCAACCAAAGGCGGCGGGGTACTGTTTGAGGCATGGCGCCTTGAGGAAAAGCTGCGTGGCATTCCAAATTTATTGCGTGCAGAATGGAAATGGTTCGACGTTGCGTCGGTCGTGCTTGTGATCTTGCTAGCCATTTGGCTGCATGTGGACCGCCGCGTTGGACGTGATCCCGGTCTTCGCTGGGCAACGCTCGGCCTGCTTGCGGTCTCGATCATCCTTCCGTCAACGGTGCTCAGCTCTTATTTTGCCGATGTCCGTCTCTTTGCGCCCTTGCTCATCATTGCCTTTCTTGCGGCGGGGAATATGCCCCGCAAAATGGCGCAGACGATCGCTCTGGGGGGCGCGCTCCTCTTTTTGGTGCGGGTGGGTGAAACATCCATTGGTTGGATTCAACGGGGCAATGAAATTGAGGCCGATCTGGCCGCGTTAGACAAGGTGCCGATTGGTGCGCGCATTGCGGTGCTCGCCCATAGCAGTGAATGTGGGGTCTGGCCGCTCGCCGGGCGCAATCACGCACCCAGCCTTGCGATTGTGCGCCGACATGCTTTTGTGAACACGCAATGGGACATTCCCGGACAGCATTTGATGCGGCCCATTTATAATGAGGGACAGGGGTTTAACGACTCGCGGTCGGTGGAATTGTTCAATCCTGCCTTTGGCTGCCCCGGATTTCGCGTCCGAACCTTCCTGCGCTACCTTCCGCGGGAGCAATTTGATTATGTGTGGATTTGGGAGGCAGAGGCCGCGCCTGCCGCATTCTCATGGCTGACGCCCGTCTATACGGGGCCAACCGCACGCCTTTATACTATCCGTAAAACGCCCCCTTCTTCTTCGGGGGGTTGAACTTTCCTGTATGAAGCCGAAATAGAGACTGAGACTTAAAGCAAAGGACTGTCCATGCATCCGCACGACGCGCTGATCCCCATCGTTATTGAACAATCCAATCGTGGGGAGCGGAGTTTCGACATTTATTCGCGCCTGCTGCGGGAACGCATCGTCTTTGTGACGGGCGGGATTGAGGATAACATGGCCTCGGTCATTGTGGCACAGCTCCTGTTCCTCGAATCGGAAAACCCGAAAAAGGACATTTGGATGTACATCAACTCGCCGGGTGGCGTGGTGACAGCCGGCATGGCGATCCATGATACGATGAAATATATTCGCCCCAAAATTGGCACGGTCTGCGTTGGGCAGGCCGCCTCTATGGGGTCTTTCCTGTTGGCCGCGGGTGAGCCCGGGATGCGCGTTGCGCTCACCAATTCGCGGATCATGATCCACCAGCCATCGGGCGGGGCACAGGGTCAGGCGACGGATATTGCGATCCAAGCGCAAGAAATTCTGCGGATTCGCGCCAGTATGAACCAGCTCTATTCCACCTATACGGGCAAGGATCTGGACACGATCGAAAAGGCGATGGAGCGGGATAACTTCATGACTGCTAATGAAGCCAAGGACTTTGGCTTGATTGACCAAGTGTTCGATAAGCGTCCGGTTCCGGCGGAAGATGCATAAAGCTAAGTCCGGCTTTTCTGCCGGACACCCCAAATTAAGCCATTGCCGCTATGAAATCTGATTGTAACATGGCCGCGAATGTGGCGGGAAGGTTCTAATGACCAAGTTGAGCGGCAGCGATACCAAGAGCACGCTTTATTGCTCTTTCTGCGGAAAGTCGCAGCATGAAGTCCGCAAGCTGATTGCAGGGCCAACCGTATTTATCTGCGATGAATGCGTGGATTTGTGCAACGACATCATCCGCGAAGAAACAAAGTCTGCCCTTGTCTCCAAGAAAGATGGCGGCGTCCCGTCTCCGGCGGATATTTGCAAGGTTTTGGACGATTATGTGATCGGCCAGCCAAAGGCCAAGCGTGTTCTCTCGGTCGCGGTTCACAATCACTATAAGCGGCTAAACCACGGCGCGAAGGGCGCCGATGTTGAGCTTGCAAAGTCAAATATTCTCCTCGTCGGCCCCACAGGGTGCGGCAAGACGCTGCTCGCGCAGACCTTGGCCCGCATCTTGGATGTGCCCTTCACCATGGCAGATGCCACCACATTGACCGAAGCCGGTTATGTTGGGGAAGATGTTGAGAATATCATCCTAAAGCTGCTTCAGGCGTCCGACTATAATGTGGAGCGGGCGCAGCGCGGCATCGTCTATATCGACGAAATTGATAAGATCAGCCGCAAGGCGGAAAACCCCTCCATCACCCGTGATGTTTCGGGCGAAGGCGTGCAGCAGGCGCTGCTCAAGATGATGGAAGGCACGGTTGCCAGCGTCCCGCCACAGGGTGGACGCAAGCATCCGCAGCAGGAATTCCTTCAGGTTGATACGACCAACATCTTGTTCATCTGCGGTGGGGCGTTTGCGGGCCTTGAAAAGATTATTGCAGACCGGCTTCAGGGCAAGTCGATTGGCTTTGGGGCCCATGTGTCCGCGCCTGATGAACGCCGCACCGGCGATATTCTCAAGCAGAGTGAGCCGGAAGATCTCCTGAAATACGGCCTAATCCCGGAATTTGTCGGCCGTCTGCCCGTTATTGCAACTTTGGAAGATCTGGATGTTGACGCACTCGTCAAGATTCTGGTCGAGCCGAAGAACGCCCTAGTGAAGCAGTATAAAAAGCTGTTCGAGATGGAAGAGGTGGAGCTCGACTTTACCGACGACGCCCTGACGGCTGTCGCCAAGCGCGCCATTGAGCGCAAAACGGGCGCCCGCGGTCTGCGGTCCATCCTTGAGGGCATTTTGCTCGACACCATGTTCGACTTGCCGTCGATGGATGAGGTTGATCAGGTGATGATCGACAAGGATGTGGTCGCCGGCAAGAAAGAGCCGGTGCGCGTCTACACCAAAAAGACGAAGGAAATGGCAGGCGACGCCGCCTAGCCTGAAGGCCCTGAGCCGCCCCTATGCCGATGGAGAATGCCATGAGCGTCCATGATTTTAGCGTGAAGAAGCCGGATGGGTCGGATCAGAAATTGGTCGATTTCAAAGGCGGGCCCATCCTGATCGTCAACACCGCGTCCAAATGTGGCTTCACCCCGCAATATCAGGGGCTTGAGGCCTTGCAGCGCAGCTATGGACCGCGCGGCCTGACCGTCATTGGGTTTCCCTGCAATCAATTTGGCGCGCAAGAGCCGGGCGACGCCGCGGAAATTCAGAATTTCTGCTCGCTCACCTATGACGTCACCTTTCCGCTAATGGCGAAGATTGAGGTCAATGGCGATAAGGCCGATCCGCTATATGACTATCTCAAGGCCGAAAAGCCGGGCGTGCTCGGCACCAAGGGCATTAAGTGGAATTTCACCAAATTCCTGATCGATAAGGATGGTAAGGTCGTGGCCCGCTATGCCCCGACCGACAAGCCGGAAAGCCTTGCCAAGGATATTGAAAAGCTCCTCTAAGCTTTCACGATTTATCCCCAACATCGTCAGCCGAATCGGTTAACATCCTGACGGGCCGTGCTTAAGGTTCGGGCATGTCTTTTTCGCCCTTCGTGCCTTTGCGGGTTTTCTCCGCCTTTACCATGCTGGAAGGCGCGATCAGCCCTAAGGATATAGCCAAGCGCGCAAAGCAATTGGGCTTTCCCGCCGTCGCGCTGTGCGACCGCAACGGCCTGTATGCTGCGCCCCAGATTTCAGAGGCCTGTAAGGCAGCCGGTGTTCAGCCGATCATCGGCACGTTGCTCTCTATCCCACGGCCGGGGCGTCCGGCCGGAGCCAGCCCGGTTTATGATTGGCTGGCGCTCTATGCGCAGGATGAGGTGGGCTATCATAATTTGTGCGCACTCGTGTCTGCCGCGCATTTGGGCCGCCCGATTGAAGAGCCGCCGCATGTCACGCTTGATCTGCTCACGCGCCATGCTCAGGGCTTGCTTGCCTTAACCGCAGGAGGAGAAGGCGCGCTGTGTCGCCTATTGGCGGAGGATCAACCGGCGGCAGCCGAAGAGTATCTCGCCGCGCTCAAGCAGATTTTCCCGAACCGGCTTTATATTGAAATTTCGCGTCGGCTCGATCCAGTGGAAGGCGCATCGGAAGAGGCGCTGCTCGATCTGGCTTATGCCCATGATTTGCCGATCGTGGCGACCAACCCGGCCTGTTATGCAGAAGCCGATTTCCATTCCGCGCATGATGCCATGCTGTGCATCGCTGCCAGCGCCTATGTGGAAAGCACGGACCGGGCCAAAAGCTCTCCCGATGCCTGGGTGAAGCCGACCAAGGATATGCAGCGGCTGTTTGAGGATCTGCCCGAAGCACTCGCCAACACATTGGTGGTGGCGCAACGCTGCGCCGTAATGGCGCCCAAGCGCGATCCCATTTTGCCAACCATTGGAGATAAGGCGGGGGAAGCGGATCAGCTGCGTGTTGATGCGCGGGCAGGCCTTGCCAAGCGTTTGGAGTTGATCCCCGATGCAGACCGGGATGTTTATGCCCAAAGGCTGGAGTTTGAGCTGGATGTCATCGTCCAGATGGGCTTTCCCGGCTATTTCCTGATCGTTGCTGATTTCATCAAATGGGCCAAGGAACAGGGGATCGCCGTCGGGCCGGGGCGCGGGTCTGGTGCTGGGTCGGTCGTTGCCTGGTCGCTGACGATTACCGATCTTGATCCGATCAAGCTGGGGTTGCTCTTTGAACGCTTCCTCAACCCCGAACGTGTGTCGATGCCCGATTTCGATATCGATTTCTGCGAAACCCGTCGCGGTGAAGTCATCCGCTATGTGCAGCAGAAATATGGCAGCGATCATGTCGCGCAGATCATCACCTTTGGAACGATGAAGGCCCGCGCGGTTTTGAAGGATACGGGCCGCGTCCTGCAGATGAGCTACGGCCATATTGATCGTCTGGCCAAACTTGTGCCCAACCACCCGACCGATCCTTGGACGCTGGATCGCGCGCTCAACGGCGTGTCAGAATTGGCTGGCGAGTATAAGTCGGACTTTCAGGTGCGGCAGCTTTTTGATCTGGCGATGAAGCTGGAAGGCCTGCCGCGTCATAGCTCCACCCATGCCGCCGGCGTGGTGATTGGGGATCGTCCGCTCGATCAACTCGTGCCGCTCTATCGCGATCCGCGATCGGACATGCCCGTCACCCAATTTGACATGAAATATGTCGAAGGGGCGGGCCTGGTAAAATTCGATTTTCTGGGTCTCAAAACCCTGTCGGTCATTCAACGCGCGCTTGATCTTATTGAGCAGCGGACCGGGGATCGGCCAGATCTGGATACGCTCAGTTGGGATGATCCGGCGGTTTATGCGCTGCTGCAAAAGGGCGATACAGTCGGGGTGTTCCAGCTGGAATCGGAAGGGATGCGCCGCACGCTGGCGGCCGTCCGTCCATCCAATTTTGGGGACATTATCGCGCTCGTGTCGCTCTATCGGCCGGGCCCGATGGATAATATTCCCTTGTTCGGGGATCGTAAGAATGGGCGGGTTCCCATCGAATATCCGCATGCTCTGCTCGAAGGCATTTTGTCGGAAACCTATGGGGTCTTCGTCTATCAGGAACAGGTGATGCAGGCAGCCCAGGTGCTGGCCGGCTATACGCTTGGCGGCGCAGATATGCTGCGGCGCGCCATGGGTAAGAAAATCCAATCAGAAATGGATGCCCAGCGGGAAGCCTTTGTCACGGGTTGTGCCGCGCATAATGGGATTGAGGCCGCCAAAGCCAATGAGCTGTTCGATTTGATCGATAAATTTGCAGGCTATGGTTTTAACAAATCGCACGCCGCGGCCTATGCCCTGCTCGCATATCAAACGGCTTGGTTGAAGGCGCATTACCCGGCGGACTTTTTCGCTGGATCGATGAGCTTTGATATTTCCAACACCGATAAACTCTCCATCTTCATGGATGATATGCGGCGTTTGGGCGTGACGGCACTGGCGCCCTGCATCAACACAAGCGGTGCTGATTTTGAAGTGCAGCCGGTCGAAGACGGCTTGGCAGTGCGCTATGCGCTGGGCGCGCTCAAGGGCGTGGGCGAAGGTGCGATGGAACAGGTTGTCGCCGAACGCGCGGCCCATGGGCCGTTCCTGTCGCTCGATGATTTTGCCGACCGGATCAGCGCGCGCCTGCTCAACCGTCGTCAGATTGAAAGCCTGGCCGCCGTCGGCGCATTTGATGTGCTCGAGACCAATCGGGCGGGTGTTTATGCCGTTGCCGAAACACTGCTCGCCGTTGCGGCAGAGGCGGAAGCGGCGCGGGTGAGCGGGCAGGGCGGCTTGTTCGGCGGCGATGAGCATAAGGTGGAGGCCGTGAAGCTGCCCGCCAATACGCATTGGTCGCTGGCCGAACGCATGACGCAAGAGCGGGAGTATTTCGGCTTTTACTTTTCCGCCCATCCAGTCGATCGCTATCGCCATGTCGCAACGGCGCATGGCGCACGCACCTTTGCGGCGCTGTGCGCACAACCCGCCCCTGCCGATGGCGGGCGCACGGGCGCTGTTATGGCGGTATTGGTGGAGGATGTGCGCTGGCGCACCTCAGCCCGCGGGCGGCGCTATGCCAAGATCGCCATGTCGGACCCCACCGGACAGGTGATTGCCAGCTGCTTTGATGAACTGACGGCCAAGGATCTGCAAGAAGCAGCCAAGGCCAATATGTGTGGCTTGCTCACCGTGGAACTGGATCGCCAGCCGGGCGATGAAACACCCCGCATCACCATCAAGCGCATTCAGCCGCTCGAAGGGCTGGCCGCCAATAGCCGCCTAAAAGCCATTGTCCGCACCGCCAGCCCCGCCGCCCTCGCGGCGCTTGCGACTCTGCTCGGCACCGAAGGTGGCGGGCGCGGCGAAATCCTCGTTGAGGCCGCTCTGGACGCAGGCGAGCGCGCTACAATCCGCCTCGGCCGCAATTTCGCCCTCGACGCCGAACTTGCCGCCCGGATGGAAACGATTGACGGCATTGAAAGCGTCACTTTGTCTGCTGGCGAGAGCCCAAGGCTGGCCTTGGTCTCGTAAGCGGGGCATTCAACCTAAGGCATCAACCTCGCAACATAAGGCGTCTCGCCTTTGTGGGTGAATCTTATGGCTGTGCGGTTTTCATTGAGGATCTCAGCTGACCAGTCGTCTGAAAATGGCTGGCCTGACTTTACTGAGGCCTCAAATTCTTTGCCTCTGCTGCAGCTCGCTCCCGAAAAATGGACAGGCTTGGCCTCGGATGTGGCCCAAAATAGTGCACAACGCCCTTTTGCATCTTTAATGGAAAACGCCGCCATGCTTCGGGTTGAAACATGCATCTTCTCACCCGCTTCCGTTATGTAGGTTCCGCTTTTTACACCTTCGCCGCAGCCAAATAGGCAGAGGGTTGCGAGCAATGCGAGGCGGTTGAATGGACTTAGATGACTCATTCTGGAGCGCCCCTTTCGCCCGAGCCTTGTCAGCTCGTTGTCGGTCCTTGCTAAGATGCATTCTTCTCCCTGGATCGATGATCGGATTTCCGACGTCCACGAATCTCAAGAATAATTGCCCCCAGAACGGCAATGCTTGAGAGAAGAATATGAAACTCTCCATCAATCACGCCAAAAACATCTCTTGTTTCAACCAGATATGTCAGAAATATCTTTCCGAGGATCAGAGCAAATAGGGCAAACAGAATTTTTCTGTTAAATAGACGTGAATATGCATAGTACATTAACATGACTAAAATAGGAAATAATGTTGATATTAACATTCCAGATATTAAATCTGATATATTATTATTTTGGTATACAAAATATAAGGATGACAAGATCATCAATATCCAAGATGAAATAAATAATTTACTCATCAGATGATGCGATCCTCAGGCATTGTGATCCGTAAGATGGCGAATGCGACAAAGGGGTCGACTGCTCCATCGCCGCAATAATGCAGATCAGAAGTTAACGATCTGTTTAGAT
>RFSU01000083.1 GCA_009923795.1 Sphingomonadaceae bacterium | reverse complement strand
CAGCTGGGCACAGGGTGGCATTGCCGCGGTTCTGGAAACCACAGACACTTTTGAAAGCCATATAGACGACACGATGGTCGCGGGCGCTGGCCTCAACAACCGGCGCATCGTTGAACATGTTGTGGAACACGCTCCTGCCGCGATCCAGCGGCTGGCCGATCTGGGCGTGCCCTTTGATCTTGGGGCAGATCAGCATTGGCATTTGACCCGCGAAGGCGGGCATTCTCACCGTCGGATCGTCCATGTCCATGATGCGACGGGCTTTGCCGTTCAGCAGGCGCTGGAGAAAGCGGCGCAAACGCACCCCAACATCACTTTGGTGCCTGATCGGGTGGTGATTGATCTAATCATGGGCCGCCACCAGAAGCGTTTTTCAACCAGTGGCCGGATTCACGGCGTCTATGCGCTCAACCGCCAGACGGGCCGGGTGGAGACCTTCACGGCGCGCGCCACCATTTTGGCAAGCGGCGGGGCTGGTCGCACCTATCTTTACTCCACCGCGCCCAGAGGCGCGACCGGGGATGGCATTGCGATGGCCTGGCGTGCCGGATGCCGTGTCTCAAACATGGAATTTATGCAGTTCCACCCGACCTGCCTCTATAATTTGGAGGTCAAGAATTTCCTGATCACCGAAGCCGTGCGGGGCGAAGGTGGGCAGCTGAAACTCCCGACGACAGGCGAACGGTTCATGCCCCGCTTTGATGCGCGGGCAGAGCTTGCCCCGCGCGATATTGTGGCGCGGGCCATAGATCATGAGATTAAGCGGCTCGGGCTGGATTATGTGCATCTCGACATCAGCCATCGGGACCCTGAATTCGTCCGCAGCCATTTCCCGAATATCTATGATAAGCTGCTGGCGCTTGGCATTGATATGACGCGCGAGCCTATCCCCGTTGTGCCTGCCCAACATTATACCTGCGGCGGTGTGGTGGTGGATATGGACGGGCGGACGGATGCCCCCGGGCTTTACGCAGCGGGCGAAGTTACGCAATCCGGGCTGCATGGGGCAAACCGCCTTGCCTCTAACTCGCTGCTGGAATGTCTGGTCTTTGGCGCGGCCTGCGCCGCCCACATAACGGCCAATTGGGATAATCTGCCTGTGCCCCCAGAGATCCGCCCTTGGGATGAAAGCCGCGTTGCGGACAGTGATGAAGAAGTCGTCATTCACCAATGCTGGCGCGAAATCCGCCAGTTTATGTGGAATTTCGTCGGCATTGTGCGCACGACCAAAAGGCTGGAGCGCGCCAAGCACCGGATTGACCTGCTGCGGCAGGAAGTGGCCGATTATTACAGCCATTTCCGCGTGACGCCCGATTTGATCGAGCTGCGCAATCTGGTTGAAGTCGCCGATCTTATCATTCGATCCGCATTGGAGCGGAGGGAAAGCCGTGGATTGCACTTCACCCGCGATTATCCTGATATGCTGCCTAGAGCAGAAGACACAATTTTGGTGCCTTAGGCCGCGAAAGCGGCAGCCATTGGTTGATTGATCGTAGCGGGCAGGGCATAGCCGCCGCTATGACTGAGATGCTCAAAATCCGCTTGCCCGATGGTTCCGTTCGGGAAATGCCAAAAGGCACAACGCCTGCCGACGTTGCTGCCGCCATTGGCCCCGGCCTTGCCAAGGCCGCCATTGCCGCGCGTGTGAACGGCGATTTGTGCGATATCACCCGCCCCTTGGACGCGGATGTGGAGCTGGCGCTCGTCACGTCGCGCGATGAGGCGGATGCGCTTGACCTTGCCCGGCATGACTTTGCGCATATCTTGGCCGAAGCGGTGCAGGCGCTGTTCCCGGGTACGCAAATCACCTTTGGCCCATCGACTGATGATGGCTTTTATTATGATTTCGCGCCCAAGCGTCCCTTTACCGAGGATGATCTGCCCGCCATCGAAGCCAAGATGCGCGAGATTATTGCAGCGGACAAACCGCTCCGCCGCGAGGTGATGAGCCGGGCTGATCTGATCGCGCGCTGGACGGCGGAGGGCGAGACCTTCAAGGCCGAATGGGCAGGCGAACTTCCCGAAGGCGAAGAACTCAGCGTCTATTGGTCAGGCGACAATTGGATGGATATGTGCCGTGGGCCGCATTTGGCCTCCACCGGCAAGCTCGATCCGCAGGCCTTTAAGCTGACCCGCGTCTCGGGCGCTTATTGGCGCGGGGATCAGAAGAATGCGCAATTGAGCCGCATCTATGGCACTGGCTGGCTCAATAAGAAGCAACTGGACGCCCATCTCACTCGGCTGGAAGAAGCCGCCAAGCGCGACCATCGTCGTCTGGGCAATGAGATGGACTTGTTCCATTTGCAGCAAGAGGCCCATGGTTCTGTCTTTTGGCATCCCAATGGCTTTCGCGTGTGGCGTGAGCTGGAATCCTATATGCGCCGGGCCATTGATGCGGCCGGCTATCGCGAAGTGAAAACGCCGCAGGTGATGGATGCCCGCCAATGGGAACAGTCCGGTCACTGGGGCAAATATCGCGAAAACATGTTCGTCATCCCCGATGAAGTCCCGAATACCGAAGATGAAGGCCCGGTCATTTCTGGCGACGCCGATTGGATGGCGCTGAAACCGATGAATTGCCCGGCGCACGTCCTCATCTTCCGGCAGGGGATTAAGAGCTATCGTGATCTGCCGTTGCGCATTTACGAAAATGGCTGCTGCCACCGCAACGAACCGCATGGCGCGCTCCACGGCCTGATGCGCGTGCGCCAGTTCACGCAGGATGACGCGCATATTTTCTGCCGGGAAGATCAGATTGTCGCCGAAGTGCAGGATTTCTGCGCCCTCGCCGACCGTATCTATAAGGATTTTGGCTTCACCTATTCGATCAAGCTCGCCCTGCGCCCTGAAAAGCGGTTTGGCAGCGACTCGGATTGGGACAAGGCGGAAAATGAGCTACGCGATGCCGTTGTTCGTGCAGGTCTCGCGACGCCAGAATATGGGTGGGAAGAATTGCCGGGCGAAGGCGCGTTTTACGCGCCCAAGCTGGAATGGCATTTGACCGATGCCATTGGCCGCACCTGGCAAGTTGGCACCATTCAGTCAGACCGGGTTCTGCCCGAACGGCTGGATGCAACCTATGTCGGTGATGATGGGGACAAGCATCGTCCCGTGATGCTCCACCGCGCGATCTTTGGCTCTTATGAGCGGTTCATCGGTATTTTGATCGAACATTATGCCGGTCGCTTCCCGACCTGGCTGGCCCCGGTGCAGGCCGTGGTCGCCACCATTGTTTCAGACGCAGATGGCTATGCGCAGGCCGTGACCGAGAAGCTGGCTGCCGCCGGCATTCGCGTCGACACCGATCTGCGCAATGAAAAGATCAACTATAAGGTGCGCGAACATTCTCTGGCGAAAGTGCCGCATTTGTTGGTCGTCGGGATGCGTGAGGCGGAAGAAGGCAAGGTTGCCATCCGCACACTGGGGTCTGAAGGCCAGCGCATTATGACGGTTGAGGACGCGATTGCCCTGCTGCGCGACGAGGCGACCCCTCCGGATTTGCGCGGTTGATTGGGGCTATGCCCACCCCATTGCGACTAAAGCTGCGTTCCGCCGCTTAAGTCTCATTCCCCTCCCGCCTGCGGGAGGGGTTGCCCCATTTTCTCCCCTCCCGCCTGCGGGAGGGGTTGGGGGAGGGCAGACGTCGCTTATTGCGCCGTCCAGCCGCCATCGACCATCATGTTGCTGCCGGTCACGGCGCTGGCCTCATCGCGGCAGAGGAACAGCGCCATCGCTCCAATTTGATCGGGCATCACAAACTGCTTTTGCGGGATCGCGCCGAGCAGAACATCGTTAATCACCTGATCGCGCGTCATGTCGCGGGTGCGCATGGTATCGGGGATCTGGTTTTCGATCAGCGGCGTCCAGACATAGCCGGGTGAGATGCAGTTTACCGTGATGCCCTTTTGCGCAACTTCGAGGGCGACGGTCCGCGTCAGGCCCATCAGGCCGTGTTTGGCGGCGTTATAGGCAGACTTATTCGGGCTGGCGACGACCGAATGGGCAGAGGCGGTGGAGATGATCCGGCCCCAGCCCTTGTCCTTCATAAAAGGCAAGGCCGCGCGCATCGCGTGAAAGGGTGCCGACAAGAGGATCGCAATCAGCTGATCCCATTTGTCCAAGGGAAATTCATCAACGGGGGCCACATGCTGAATGCCCGCATTGTTGATCAGAATATCTGGACCGCCAAGAGCATCATGGCAGCGCTGAACCATCGCGGCGATGTCTTCAGGTTTGGTCATGTCCGCGCCTGACCACAGGGCCTTAGCCCCGCTCAGTGCTTCCAGCTGCTGACGCTGCGTTTCAATCGCGCTGGCATCGCCAAAGCCATTGATCATGATCGCACAGCCATCGGCGGCCAAGGCGCGCGCGCACGCAGCACCTATGCCCGATGTCGAGCCTGTGATGAGGGCGGTTTTTCCCTTAAGGATCATGGCGGAACTCCTACTGATGGTTATGGGTTGCGATTGCATCACCTGCGCCGTCGGTGCAATGTCTTTCACCACGCATGTGAGGATGGAACAATGCCTCTTGATGACAGGGATGCCGCTGAACAGCCGAAGCGCGGGACGGGTCGGTACGTGCTGGGCCTATTCGGGCTGATTGGTTTGATTTTATCTGCCCTTCTCTTGGGGTTTAATCCGCTCTCATTTTTGGGTGGGGGAGAGAAGCCTCGGGTTGACCGTGCACAAAAGGCGCCGGAACAGGGGAAGGCACCAGGCACCTATGGGTGCGAAGTCAAAACCACTGCCACAACCTATGCGTGTCAGATCCTCGCCTCTGCCAATGCGACATGGACCAAGGCCTTTCCGCCGGGCCGCTATCAGGGGCCAGAGCTTGTCTTCTACACGCGGCAGGGGCGCAGTGGCTGTAGCACCGCACCCATGGCGAGCGGCCCTTTTTTCTGCCCGACGGACACAAAAATCTATCTGGATATGGATTTTACGACCGAAGTCTCTCAGCGATTTGGCGCTTCTGGAAAAGCTGCCCAAGCCTATGTGATCGTGCATGCGGTTGGCCATCACATTCAATATGTGACAGGCATTGTCGATCAGGTGGAGCAGTATGACGCAAAGCTGCCCGAGGCGGAGAAGGCCAAGTTGAAGATTGCAAAGGAAGTTCAGGCAGATTGCTATGCGGGCGTCTGGGCTGCGCAGCATAAAGACCTGCTGACAGGCGATAAGCTGGAAGCCGGATTGCGGGCCGCGCATCGGGTGGCGGAGGATAGCTTACCCAAATTGGGGTCGGGCCGCCTTGTGCCAGAGCAATTTGCGCTTGGATCTTTGACAGAAAGACTGGCTTGGCTGCGGCGTGGACTACAGGCGGCCGATCCGGATAAATGCGACCCCTTCCCCACAATCAGGATTAAGCCATGAGAATTGGTGTCCTTGCCCCCTCTTGCCCGCTGGACCCGGCAGTTGCCGACCAATTGCCCGTGTTGGCGCGCAAAGCCTATGGCCACGACGCGCCGGACTTCGTCATCCATCCCCAATGTTTCTTGAGCGAAGGACATTTTGCCGGGCCTGATGCCGCGCGCGCCGATGCCTTTGTGGCGTTCGCTAATGACCCGTCTATCGATGCCATCTGGTTCGCGCGCGGTGGATATGGCGCATGCCGCATAGCGGAGCTTGCGTTGCAGCGGCTGACGTCTGTCGCGGGCGCCAAAAGCTATCTGGGCTATAGCGACGCCGGATTCCTGCTTGCCGGGCTGTATGCGAAGGGGATCGGCCGGGTCGCACATGGCCCGATGCCCAGCGACCTGAAGCGCGCTGGCGGGGAGGCCGCCGTGCTGCGCGGCTTATCTTGGCTGATGAACCCGATATCGAACGAGGGGGGGCAAAAGCGCGCGGCCTTTAACTTGACGATCCTCAGCCAAGTTTTGGGAACTGCGCTCCAGCCCGATCTGTCGGACCATATTCTGATGATCGAAGAGGTTGGCGAATATATGTATCGCATCGACCGCAGCCTGTTTCATGTGACGTCAAACCCCG
This sequence comes from Sphingomonadaceae bacterium, assembly GCA_009923795.1. GTDB lineage: Bacteria > Pseudomonadota > Alphaproteobacteria > Sphingomonadales > Sphingomonadaceae > Aquisediminimonas. Next base: position 3,629 of record RFSU01000083.1, on the reverse strand, counting down.
GCATCCGAAAGATCTCAGGCTTGATGCTGGGCCGGTGCAGCGATGTGCCCGATAATGATCCCGATTTTGGGATGACGGAAGAAGAGGTTGCGCGCCATTGGTGCGCCCAATCTGGCATCCCCTATCTCGGCCGTGCCGATATTGGCCATGATGCTGATAACCGGGTCGTGCCCTTCGGCTGAACTGCGGCCAAAGAAAAAGGGCGCTGGTCGGGTGACCAACGCCCTTTGAAAGTCAAGGTGACTGCCCTTAGCGGAACTTCACCGCCACATAGCGCGGCGGCATATTGGCCCGCTGTACATAGAGCAGAACATTGGATCGGCCCGCCTTTTTGGCGGCAGCCAAAATTTGACTCAGCTCGGACGGGTTGGTTGTTGGCTGCTGGTTTGCCGTTAGAATAATGTCGCCACGGCGCAACCCCTTGGCGGCAGAATCGCTATCTGGGTCGACCGCGCTCACCACAACACCGCGCGGCACAATAGCCAATCCAAGCTGCCGCCCGATTTCCGGCGTCAGCGCCTGAACCGCCAGACCAATTGATCCGCGCGTTGCATTTTCGGTGCTTTTTTCATCTTCGGGGTCAAGGCCGGGTTCCCCATTACCAATGGCGGCCAGCCTATCTTCCGGCGGGCGTTCGCCCAGCACAGCTGTAAAGGTCATGCGCTTGCCATTGCGGATCACCTCAATGGGCACGCGCGCGCCCACGCTCTGGCTGGCAATGATGAAGGACAGGGTCTGGTCGGGCGTCACATCGCGGCCCGCCACGCGGACAACGACATCGCCTTCGCGAATGCCCGCTTTGGCCGCAGCTTCATTCGGCTCAACCCGGGCGATCAACTCACCCTGATTTTTGGCAAGGCCAAGCGCATCCGCGGCCCCTTCATCCAAGGGCTGAATACCAACACCCAAATAGCCGCGCTTCACCTTTCCGCCGGATTTTAGCGTTTCAATAATCGGGGCGGCGACTTCGGATGGAATGGCAAAGCCAATGCCGACATTGCCCCCGGTGGGGGAGAAGATCGCCGTGTTGATGCCCACGACATTGCCATTCATATCAAACATCGGGCCACCCGAATTGCCCTGATTGATCGAGGCATCGGTCTGAATATAGCGGTCGGACGGGCCAGAGCCGATATTGCGGTGCAGGGCAGATACAATCCCTGCTGTCACGGTGCCGCCAAGGCCATAGGGGTTGCCAATGGCCACCACCCAATCGCCAACGCGGGTCTGGGCGCTGTCCCCAAAGCGCACAAAGGGAAGATTCTTCCCCTCAATTTTGAGCACGGCCAGATCAGACGCGGCATCGCGACCAATCAGCTTTGCTGCATATTCGGTGCGATCGGGGAAGGTGACGGTGATGGAGCTGACCGCCGCACCGCGTTCCCCCGGAGAGACAACATGGTTATTGGTGACGATATAGCCATCGGCTGAAACGACGAAGCCAGACCCAAGCGATTGCGCCTCGCGCGTGACAGGGCGGCCCTGACCACCGCCGAACAAATCGGCAAAGGGTGTGCCGGCAAAAGGATTATTCCCGGCGACTTGGACCTTCTGGCGCGTGGAAATATTCACAACGGCGGGCTGGAGACGGGCGGCCAGATCGGCAAAGCTCATCGGCGCGCCGGGGCGCGGGGCTGTGGTTGCTGTTACCGCACCGGGTTCATTTTGCGCCGTCTGGGAAGCGGCGGGAGATTGCAGCGCGAGTGTTGCGGTTGTGCCGCCCAAAAGCAGCGCCGCAGTCATGGCATAGGCATAGCGCACGTCGGAAAACCTCCTATAAAAATGTCTTAAAACAACAGACTAAATTGCAAATGCAACGGCCGGGATGAACCGAAATTGAACAACCCGGCGCGCCGCAATGCGATTTATCGTCCGCCTCTAAACTCGCGCAGATACTCATTGTTCGGCGATAGGATCAGCGTGGTGGAGCCTTCCGGCTTCGTGCCATCGACGCCAAAGGTACTGCGATAGGACTGCATGGCTCGGTAGAAATTGTAAAAGCCGGGGTCTTTGCCGAACGAGGCGGAATAGATGCTCGCGGCTTCTGCATCGGCATTGGCGCGAATAATCTGGGCCTGCTTCCAACCTTCCGCGCGCTTGGTTGCGGCTTCTTGCTGGCGGGCGGTGCGCATCCGCTGGAAGGCGGATTCCAAAGCGGCGCCCTTGGGCAGATCCGCCCGCTTAATGCGGACGTCGATGATCTCGGCCCCATATTGGCGCGCCTGACGGTTTAGGCCATCGCGGATATTCTGCATCACCTTGCCCCGTTCTGGGCTGAGCATTGCGGCAAAGGGTTCCTTGCCAAGTTCATTGCGCAGCGATGATCCCAACAGGGGGCGCAAGGCATCGGCCAAACGCTCTTCTGTGCGTGCCGTCTTATACATTTTGAGCGGATCGGTGATGCGATATCGGGCAAAGGCATCCACTTGCAACCGCAACTGGTCTGTTGCCAAGACTTCTTGCTCATCCATGCTGATCGATTGGACGCGCTTGTCGAGCCACTGAATCTTTTCAGCAAAGGGAATGCGAATAATGAGGCCCGCGCCCGTATTCCCGAAATTTTCGCCCGGCTTATAGGCGTTGATAATCCGCACGGGCTGGCCAAAGCGTACAACGACGCCTTGCCGCGTTTCCGGCACGAACGAAAAAGTTGAGCCGATCAAAATGACCAGTGCGAGCGCCAGAAAGGCGAGCCCGACGGGGTTGCGCAATAGACGGTCCATTAGCGTTCTCCCTGTGCGGCGGGCGCTGGCGGCTCAGTCACCCGACGCGCTGTTGGCGGGAGGGGGAGATAGGTCACATTATTGGAATTCTCGACAATTGTCTTATCCAGCTTCCCCAAGACCTGCTCCATGGTTTCATAATACATGCGGCGGCGTGTGACGACGGGCGACAGCTTGTACTGCGCATAGACTTTGTCAAAGGCTTGGGCTTCCCCCAAGGCACGTTGCGTGACTTGCTGCGAATAGGTGTTGGCCTGATTGAGCATGGACTGCGCTTCTTGTTGGGCGGCCGTCACATCCTTAAACGCGTCCATCACCGGGCTTGGCGGGTCGGCGCGCTTAATTGCAACGCCTTCAATCCGCACGCCAGAGCGATAGGCGCCCAGAACGGCGCGCATCCGATTTTCAACATCGGCTTCAATCTGGCCGCGCCTGGCCCCAATCGCGCCGTTGAGGTCGACACGCGACACAGCGGCCCGCATCGCACTTTCGGCGACTTCCTTGATGGTGCCCTCTGGCTCAGCAAGCTGAAACTGAAACAGCTCGGGGTCGGCGATGCTCCAGCGCACAGAATAATCGAGATCGACAATATTTTGATCGCCGGTCAGCACAAAATTTTCAACGCCATCGCCCGCCGGCACGTTGATCGTCCGGATTTCGGCGACATTCATTTTGGCGACGCTCTCAATCGGGGCGGGCAAGGTCAGGCCAATCCCAGAATTCAACGTGCGGGAATAGGCGCCAAAGAAAGTGACAACACCGCGCTCTTGCGGCGCAATGGCGTGCACGCTGGTAAACATGATCCAAAGACCGAGAATCGCGGCACCCGCCAAACGGATCATGGGCCAAGGCGTCCCGCCCCCGCCGCCGCCGAATTGATTGCGCAAACGGCGGGTTATTTCATCC
>RFSU01000082.1 GCA_009923795.1 Sphingomonadaceae bacterium | reverse complement strand
GAGAGAAGGCGTGCCCCCGCCGAAGAAGATGGAGGTCAGCGGCCGACCGCCGGTTAGGGCGGCTTCATAAGCCATGTCGGCGCAGAGCGCGTGCTGCCACTGGGCCATGTCGATGCCCTCACGAACATGGCTGTTAAAGTCGCAATAGGGGCATTTGGAGACGCAGAACGGCCAGTGGATGTAGAGGGCCAGAGGATTGGTCATCCCAAAATCAGAAAACAGCCGCAACAAGCTTGCGGAACGCATCTGCCCGGTGGCTGATCGCGTGTTTTTCGGCCGGGTCGATTTCAGCAAAGCTCTGCGCGCCACCTTGGGGCACGAAGACAGGGTCATAACCAAAGCCGAGTGAACCGCGCGGCGGCCATGTCAAATGCCCGTTCACACGGCCTTCAAACACCTCTTCATGGCCATCGGGCCAGACCAGCGCCAATGTGCAGACAAAGGCGGCGGACCGATCGACATCGGGGCCTTGTTCTGCAAGCAGGCCTTCCACCTTGCCCATGGCCATATACCAGTCGCGGCCTTCAGGGCCTTCAAACCATTGCCGTTCCGCCCAATCCGCAGTGTAGACGCCCGGCCTGCCGCCCAGAGCCCGGACCTCTAGACCGCTATCATCAGACAGAGCGGGAAGGCCGGACAGGGCAGAGGCATGCGCCTTGATCAGCGCATTTTCGGCAAAGGTCACACCGGTTTCTTCCGGTTCTGGCAGATCAAGTTCCCCCGCGGACACAGGCTCAATGCCATAAGGGGCAAGGAGATCGCGAATTTCGCGCACCTTGCCCTGATTATGGCTGGCAATGACCAGACGGCCGGGGGCGAGCTTGCGCGCCATGATTAGCGGCCAATCGCCTGAAGCTGTGCGTCAAAGATTTTGGTGCAGCCGATGCGCGCCAGACGCAGCAGGCGGAGCAGGGCTTCTTCGTCATAGGTTTCACCCTCTGCCGTTGCCTGTGCCTCGGCAATATTGCCGTTCGACAAAAGGACGAAGTTGGCATCAGCCCCCGCATTTGAATCTTCATCATAATCAAGATCCAGAACGGGCGTGCCCTTGAAAATGCCACAGCTGATCGCCGCGACCTGTTGCTCAATCGGATCGCTGGTCAGCAGACCTTGCGCGATCAGCTTATCCACTGCCAGCCGGAGCGCGACCCATGCGCCAGAGATAGAGGCCGTGCGCGTGCCGCCATCTGCCTGAATGACGTCGCAATCGATTGTGATCTGGCGTTCGCCCAAAGCCTTCATGTTGACGACCGCGCGCAATGAGCGGCCAATGAGACGTTGAATTTCCTGCGTGCGGCCAGATTGCTTGCCTTTTGCCGCTTCGCGGCTGCTGCGGGTGTGGGTGGCGCGGGGCAGCATGCCATATTCCGCCGTGACCCAACCTTCGCCCTTGCCGCGCAGAAACGGCGGGACACGCTCTTCAACGCTGGCGGTTACCAAAACGCGGGTGTGACCAAAGCTGACAAGGACAGAGCCTTCGGCATGTTTGGTGAAATTGGGCTCAATCGTGATTTCGCGCATTTGGTCTGGAGCGCGGCCGGATGGGCGCATGGATAAGGTCCTTTTTGTGAATGTGAAAAATCCCTAGCGGCCCCTGGTGCGGGATGCCAGCCCCTTTGCCGCGTCGGGTGCGAAGCAGCCCCTTGCGGAAAGGGGGGTAAGGCCCCTAAGTCAAAGGCATGACAACGCCCGTTCACGAACTGACTGACCGTGCACGGGATGTGTTCCGGGTTGTTGTTGAATCCTATCTTGGGTCTGGCGCGCCTATTGGATCGCGCACCATCTCAAAATTGGGGGCGATGAACCTGTCCCCGGCATCGATCCGCAATGTGATGCAGGATTTGGAAGAGCTTGGCTTGCTCGCGGCCCCGCACACATCGGCGGGGCGCATGCCGACCGAATTGGGCCTACGCCTTTTTGTCGATGGCATGATGCAGGCGGCAGAACCAACGGCCGATGAACGCGCCGTGATTGAGGGCCGAATTTCCAAAGGCGGACCCATTGAAGACGCGCTGGCCGCAGCAACTGCTGCGCTTTCCGGCCTGTCGCAATGCGCCGGAATTGTTCTTGTGCCCAAGAAGGAGCCGCGGCTTCGGCAATTTACCTTTGTTCCCCTCAGCCCGTCTCAGGCGCTGGCTGTTCTTGTGGGGGAGGATGGATCGGTTGAAAATCGTGTTGTTGATTTGCCGGCAGGCCTGCCCGTTACCGCCTTGGTGGAAGCGGGCAATTTCATGTCCAGCCGAATGGCGGGAATGACCCTGGCCGAAGCCGCAGTTGCGTTGGCGCGGGATATTGATCGGGAACGGGCAGCACTGGATCAAGCAGCGCAGCAGTTGGTGGAAAAGGGGATTGCCATCCTCAGCCAAGACAGCGCCCAGCGTCCGGTGCTGATCGTGCGCGGAACGGCCCATTTGATTGATGATGCAGCGGCCGCCGATCTGGATCGGGTGCGGCATCTGCTCGATGAAATTGAAGGAAAGCAGGATATTGCCCGCCTGCTTGAAAATTCGCGCGACGGCGCATCAACCAAAGTTTTTATCGGTGCTGAGAATAAGCTGTTTGCCCTTTCCGGTTCGTCGGTGATAGCGGCTCCCTATCATGGACGGGATGGTCGTGTGGTGGGTGTGATCGGTGTTATAGGACCCACGCGCTTGAATTACGCCCGTGTCGTCCCCATGGTAGATTTCACAGCACAAACCCTCACGAGATTGATGACCTGATGAGCAACGAAGAGTTGAACAACGACACGCCGGCCGATGATCTGGCCCAGACCGCACCAGAGGGAAGTGACCCGCTGGGCGCTTTGCTTGGGGAGCTGGAAGAGGCGCGTCAGCAAGTTCTTTACGCGCAGGCAGAGACGCAGAATGTCCGCCGTCGTCTGGAGAAGGATGCGCAGGATGCCCGCGCATATGCCGCCACATCCTTTGCCCGTGATATTCTTTCGGTTGCAGACAATCTGTCCCGCGCGCTGGATGCTATTCCCGAAGCCATGCGGGGTGATGACGCCAACAAGCCCCTAATCACCGGTCTTGAGGCCACGCAGCGTGAACTCATGGCTGTTTTTGAACGCAATGGCATCACGCGGATTGCCGCCATTGGACTTCCGCTCGACCCGAACCAGCATCAGGCCATGGTTGAAATCCCCAGCGATGCCGAACCCGGCACCGTCATTCAGGAAATGCAGCCGGGCTATATGATCAAGGATCGCCTGTTGCGCCCCGCAATGGTGGGCGTCGCCAAGAAAGCGGACTAAGGGCAGGGCGGCTCTCGGCCGCCCCAGCCGCTTCAGGTCTTGGGCCGGGTTGCCACAAGGCCGATGGACTTCATAGTCATCACCGGCACATCATCCTGATTAAAGACTGTGACCAGAGAATGGATGCTGCCCATTTCCGGGCGTGAGCGCGACGGGCGGACATCCGTCAGCTCCGTTTCGACGCGCAAGGTGTCGCCCGGGTAAACGGGCTTGAGCCAGCGCAATTCATCCAACCCCGGAGAGCCAAGGCCCGCCTGCTTGGCATTCTTCAGATTTTCGACGAGCATGGACATGGTCATGGCGGCTGTATGCCAGCCGCTGGCCGACAGACGGCCAAAATGCGTTTTGGCCGCTGCGTCATCATCCAGATGAAATGGCTGTGGATCATATTTACTTGCAAAATCAATAACTTCGTCGCGTGTTACGCGATAGTTTCCAAAGCTGGCTTTTTGGCCAATTTTCATATCTTCTAGATAGAGCATGCGTCTCTCCTCACCGCGCCCATCTTTACGCAAACGGAAAGGGAAAGGGGAAGGGGAAATCGTCAGGCCTTAGGCTCTGTCCAATTTCCCCCAATTCTTTAGTGGCCGACTGAAAGCCGCGCAAAGAGGGTGTAGCCCCAAGGGTTTTTGCCATAGGCCGCATCAAGCGCTGCTGGCTTTACATAGGCTGAAGCGCTGCCCCCAAGGGCAAGCTCAACCGGCCCCCCAAGCGGCATGCGATAGGCATAGCCCGCCTGAAACTTGCTCACTCGAAAGGGTTGGTCATGCAAAGCTGCGTCATGATCTGGAAAGAGTTCGTCATTGCGGACATTTTCAAACCGACCGAACAATGTGTTGTGGTCGTCCAAATCCCAATTGGCTTCGGCAATCCAGGCGGTCAGTGTATCGCCGGGCACTCGGTCCTTCGCGGCAAAGGCCAGCATCGCGGCAAGCCCCTTGCTATTGGCATAATGGACACTTGCTGTGGTGCGCCGTTCATCCTCATCGGCGTGGCTGGCTTCAGGCTGTTTTAATTGGCCATGGCTGACTTGCAGTGCCCATTTGGGGGACGGGGTCAGGGTCGCCCGGACAGACCAGCTGTCAAAGCGCGGCTTTTCAATGTTCCACCGATGTTCATCCGGTTCTTGCCCCGTGAAGAGGGAGGTCTCCAACTGAACCTTTGGGGAGAAAAAGCCCGCCGTTGCCACACCATAGGTGATGTGCGTGGAATCGAACCAATGGTGGGTGATGGGCGATTCTGGATTATAGGCGGAAGATCCGCGGTGCATGAAGGCGCTGGGGCCAAGCGCAGGCTCCCCAACGGGCCCACCATAGAAAAAGACGCCGCTTGTCTCGCTCAAGTTAACATCAACACGGCCCGCCAATTCCATGAAGAGATCATGGGGGTGCTGCCGATCCACCAAGGGCTCGCCGCCTGCTGTTTCTCCACTGGCGAATAAATTGGGATAGCCCCGATTACGCATCAGCGGTTCAAGGCTGAACATGGATCGCAATTGGATACGGCCCCAATTGCTCTCTTTGCTGGCCGACAGCATTGCCATGGACGTTGCATAGACTTTATCGTCGCCGCGCGGGCCATCATGGTTGGTATATTGGGTGGACACAGCGCCATGGGCCATCACCATCCAATCCCCGGCCATAATGTGCAGGCCGTGCATGGCCCCTTCATTGCCCGGCAAGCGCGCCGTCCCCGATCCTTCGGCAAAGGTGGGGGAAGGGCTGTGCTGCTTAGACGCCATCTCAGGGGCGTTCATCTCATGGCCCATATGGCTATGGTCCATATGCTGGGTATCTGTTGTCTGCGCCATAGCGGGCGCAGCCATCATCGTCGCGCTCATCAGCGCGACACGCAAAATCTTTGTCATCTTCGTCTCCAATTAATGTCTTCGATTAGAGCAACATTAACCGCGCGGAGGGGGAGTCTCTGGGGAACGGGAAAGGGCCGCCAAGTCTGACGACGGCGCAGTCCAATGAAGGATTGGTGCGATCATGGCCCGGTGCAAAAGGGTTGCCCCGGTTATGGGAACGGCACAGCCGATGCACATATGTGCAAATCTGGCTTGTTCCGGCGATGTGTCAGATGGCATCTGAGGGGGCGTGTGATGATTGTCATGATCTGCCCCAGCCATTGTCTGGTGCTGCTTGGGCGGGGCTGATTCATGGCATGCAGGCAAGGCAAAGGCTGGCGTTGCAAGCCACAAAGTCAGCAAGAAGATCAGGATCTTACGCAGCATAGCGGCAGGATAGCCCAGTCGCCCTGCTGCGTCCATCAGACATTAAAGCGGAACAGCATGATGTCGCCATCATGGACGACATAATCCTTGCCTTCAGAGCGCCATTTGCCCGCTTCCCGCGCCCCGGCTTCGCCGCCATGGTCGACATAGTCCTGATAGCCCATGGTTTCGGCGCGGATGAAGCCCTTTTCAAAATCCGTGTGGATCGCGCCTGCCGCCTGCGGCGCCTTAGCACCGCGAAAGACGGTCCAGGCCCGTGCTTCTTTCGGGCCAACGGTGAAGAAGGTGATCAGGTGTAACAGCCTCATACCCCGCCCGGATAACGCGGGCGAGGCCCGTTTCCGTCAGGCCTAGATCCGCCAGAAATTCGGCACGGTCTTCGGTCGGCATGGTCACAATATCGGCTTCAATCGCGGCCGAGACGACAACGGCTTCTGCGCCCTCTGCTTTTGCCTTTTCAAAAACGCGCGCAGACAGGGTGTTGCCTTGGGCTGCTGCGCCTTCATCCACATTGCAGACATAAAGGACAGGCTTTGACGTCAACAATTGCGCCTGCTGAAACACGCGTTCTTCTTCAACATCATTGCGCTCGGTCAGTCGGGCGGGTTTGCCTTCACGCAACAGGTCAAGCGCACGGCCAAGAACAGTGGCCCCGACCTTGGCTTCCTTATCGCCTTGGGCGGCCTTTTTCTGAAGATTTGGAACGCGCTTTTCGAGGCTTTCCAAATCGGCCAGCATCAATTCCGTCTCAACGGTATCTGCATCGGAAATGGGGTCGATGCGGTTGTCGACGTGCTGAATATCATCATCTTCAAAACAGCGCAGGACGTGGACGATGGCATCCACCTCGCGGATATTGGCGAGAAACTGGTTGCCCAGACCTTCGCCCTTGGACGCGCCACGAACCAAGCCTGCAATATCGACAAAGCTCAATTGCGTTTCGATGATCTTTGCGCTGCCGCCAATTTTCGCGATCACATCAAGGCGCGGATCGGGCACGGCAACACTGCCGACATTCGGCTCAATCGTGCAAAAGGGATAATTGGCCGCTTGCGCCGCCTGTGTTTCGGTCAGCGCGTTGAACAGGGTCGATTTCCCGACATTGGGCAGGCCGACGATGCCGCATTTGAAACCCATATTCTCAATCCTTCTGCAATCGCATGGCGACATCATTCATAAAGCGGATATCATCGCCTTTGGCCAGCCAGGGCGCTTCGGCGGCAACGCCACCTAACAACGCCACCAGATCATCTGTCTCAGCCTTTGCGAAGGGGCCGAGCACATAGCCGGTGACTTTGTCTTTATGGCCGGGATGGCCAATGCCAAGGCGCACCCGGCGGAAGTCTTCGCCAATATGGGCGATGGTGGACCTGATGCCATTATGGCCGGCGGCTCCCCCACCGCGCTTCACCTTCACCCGAAAGGGGTCAAGGTCGAGCTCATCGTAAAAGACAGTCACATCGGCGGGCTGGAGCTTGAAGAAGCGCATCGCCTCCCCAATGCTACGTCCGCTTTCGTTCATGAAGGTCGCAGGCTTTAGAAGCAGCACCTTGTCCGAACCGATACGGCCTTCGCATGTGCTGCCCTGAAATCGCGTTTTCCAAGGCGAAAAGGCAAAGGCCTCCGCAATCACGTCGGCAACCATGAACCCCACATTGTGGCGGTGCATGGCATATTGCGCGCCGGGATTACCGAGGCCTGCCCAGATTTGCACTGTCGTCTCCCGTGCCGGACCCCATCCGCATGCGAGCGGGGCAGGGCAGACAGATTAGTCAGCCTTGGTCGTATCGCCTTCGGACGATTTCAGACCCGACGGGGCGACCAGCGTTGCGATGGTGAAGTCACGATCAGTAATCGCGCTGCGCGCACCGGCGGGCAGTGTCACATGGCTGATATGGATCGAATCACCAATCTCTAAGCCATTGAGCGAGATCTTGATGTCGTCCGGGATCAAGGCTGCATCGCAGACCAGTTCCAGATCATGGCGCACCATGTTGAGCACGGCGCCGCGCTTCATGCCCGGCGATGTATCTTCATCGATAAAGTGCACAGGCACGTTCACATGGACTTCGCTATGTTCCCCAATGCGCAGGAAGTCGGCGTGGAGCGGGCGATCATTGACCGGGTGGAAGGCCACATCCTTGGGCAGCGTCCGCACTTGCTTGCCACCGAATTCGATCATCACAATCGAATTCATGAAATGGCCCGTGTGGAGCGCCTTCAACAACATCTTTTCTTCGATGTGGATGGCGGTGGGCTCTTCGTTATTGCCGTAAATCACGGCGGGTACGCGGCCTGCATTGCGCAATGCACGGGAGGCTCCCTTGCCAGCCCGTTCGCGCAAGTCGGCCGACAAGGTCAGCTGATCGCTCATAGTTAATCTCCAATTAAAAAGTCTCTTTTTCCGCCACGCCTCCAGGGATGACCATAACGGAAGCGGAGGCGCTTAAGGGAAATGGCCTCAAAAGGCAAGGGAGCACCGCGCGCGACGGCAATTGCGCATGCTCTAGCCCCTCCATTGCTTGACCGTCTGGGTGCCATCCGCTTAAGGGCCAAGCATGCCAGCGGACACAACTTCCTCGTCTCAAGCCTTAAGCTTTCAGGACCTTATCCTGACCCTTCATGATTATTGGGGCAAGCAGGGCTGCGTTATCTTGCAGCCTTATGATATGCGCGTTGGGGCGGGAACATTTCACCCCGCCACCACATTGCGCGCGCTGGGGCCAGACAGCTGGAATGCCGCTTATGTGCAGCCGTCGCGTCGCCCGACCGATGGGCGCTATGGGGAAAACCCCAATCGGTTGCAGCATTATTACCAATATCAGGTGATCATGAAACCCAGCCCTGCCAATTTGCAGGAGCTGTATCTGGGAAGTCTGGATGCGATCGGCATTGATCCCCTGAAGCACGATATCCGCTTTGTTGAGGATGATTGGGAAAGCCCGACGCTCGGCGCTTGGGGCCTAGGCTGGGAAGTCTGGTGCGATGGCATGGAAGTGACCCAGTTCACCTATTTCCAACAAATGGGCGGGTTTGATTGCAAGCCTGTCGCCGGCGAACTCACCTATGGGTTGGAACGGCTGGCCATGTATATTCAGGGCGTCGATAGCGTCTATGACCTGCGCTTTAACGATGCGGGCGTGACCTATGGCGATGTCTTTCACAAGAATGAGGTCGAGTTTTCGACCTATAACTTTGAGGTCGCCGATACCGAGGCGCTGTTTCAGGGTTTCAGAAATGCAGAGGCGGAGTGCAAGCGCTGCATCGACGCGGGCGTGCCCTTAGCGGCCTATGATCAGGCGATTGAGGCGAGCCATTTGTTCAACCTGTTACAAGCGCGCGGCGTGATCAGCGTGCAGGAACGTGCATCCTATATGGGCCGTGTCCGCGATCTTGCCAAAGGCAGCTGTCAGGCGTGGATGGAAAAGAACGGGTGGGCGGTATAAACATGACCGACTTTCTGCTTGAACTTTTGTCCGAAGAAATTCCGGCCCGCATGCAAGACAAAGCGCGGGAGGATTTGGCGCGTCTGTTTTTGGCGGAATTGGAACGTGCCGGGTTGGCGCCGGGAAAGATCACAACTTATGCCACGCCGCGTAGATTATCATTGATTATCAGTAATTTGCCTGTTGAAACTCAGGCGGTTCGGGAAGAAACAAAGGGGCCAAAAGTCGGCGCGCCACCTCAGGCGCTGGACGGCTTTTTACGCAAAACCGGGCTGACGCAGGATCAGTTGGAAGAGCGCGACGGCATCTATTTCGCGATTGTCGAAAAGCCGGGCCGGAAAACGGCAGATGTGATTGCCGAAGCCATTCCAGCGATCATCCGCGCCTTCCCCTGGCCCAAGTCCCAACGCTGGGGCGCGGCCTCCCGCTCGACCGAAAGTCTGCGCTGGGTGCGGCCGTTGCAGGGCATTATCGCGCTGCTGGGGGATGACGTCGTCCCGTGTGAAATTGATGGCATTGTCAGTGGTGCTGTCACCTATGGCCATCGCTTTCACCACACGGGCATAGTCACCATCACCAATGCGGGTGATTATGCGGCAAAACTGCGCGCGGCCCATGTCATTTTGGATCAGAACGAGCGCCGGGCGATCATTCGGGATGGGGCGCAAAAGGCGGCTGCCGCGGCGGGCCTGACGCTGGTTCCCGATGAAGGGCTAGTGATTGAAAATGCGGGCCTGACCGAATGGCCCGTGCCGTTGCTCGGCCGCTTTGACCCCGATTTTCTGAGCGTTCCGCAAGAAGT
>RFSU01000081.1 GCA_009923795.1 Sphingomonadaceae bacterium | reverse complement strand
TTTCTCACTGGCCGAAATCGAGGCTAAATGGGGATCAATTGATCAGTATCTTGAGTTTGAAATTGGCCTGACCAAAGCCGATATTGCGCGATTGAGGGTGCTTTACACCGAATAAATCCGATCGCCAATTAAGGGATCTGCCGAGCGTTCTTCCAGCGACTATCGCTGAGGCAAGATGTGCACAAAATGAACTTGGCGAGCCGCAACTATTGGGTCACAAACTTCTGATATCGAAATAATAATAGACATCCCCTTAACTGGTAGATTTTTGATGCAAGCTGAATTTGACGTCGCAGTTGTCGGACGCGGCATTGTGGGTTTGGCCCACGCGTTTGCGGCAGCCCGGGCAGGCAAGCGTGTGGTGGTGATCGACCGCAATGCGCGCGCGACGGGGGCTACAATCCGCAATTTTGGATTTGTGACGGTGACCGGCCAAGAGCGGCACACGATGTGGCCTGCGGCGCGACGCGCCCGCGATATTTGGGCGGCTGTTGCGCCACGCGCAGGCATTGCGGTGGAACAAACAGGAATGCTGCTGCCCGTCCGACGCGCCGCGTCGGTGGGCGTTTTGGAAGCATTTTTGGCAACCGAGATGGGAGAAGACTGCGCATTGCTGACGGACGCGCAGCTCCGCGCGCAAGAGCCGAACGTCCCCTTCAACCCCGCCCTTTCCGCGCTTGCAAGCCCACATGAATTGCGCATCGAATCTCGCATAGCGGTGCCGCTTCTTGCTGCTTGGCTGCAAAATGAACTGGGCGTTACATTTGCTGACCCGACCACCGTTTTGCACTGCGAAACCGGCCGTGTTGAGACGTCTCGGGGGGTAATTCGGGCTGATGGCATTTTCGTCTGTCCGGGGGACGATCTGAACGGTCTGTTTCCGGATGTGATGGCGCAATTTGCAGTGACCCGCTGCAAACTTCAAATGTTGCGCCTCGCCAACCCAGGTTGGGCCTGTTCACGGCCGATTATGAGCGATTTGGGGCTGGCCCGCTATGAAGGCTATGCCGCGCTCCCAGAAGCGGGCCCCCTAAAGGCGCAATTAAAGGTTGAGCAGTCCCGACAGCTTGACGCAGGCGTTCACCTGATCGTCGTGCAATCTGCAGACGGGTCTTTGGTCGTCGGTGACAGCCATGACTATGGCGATGCTCCTGATCCATTCCAGCATCAGAACATTGATCGGTTGATCCTCGATGAATTTGAAGCGGTCTGTGGGCCAGCGCCCGAACCGATTGAACGCTGGGTTGGGACATACGCATCCTCACCGTTGCAGAATTGGATTCACCACGAAGTTTGCCCGAGAGTTCACATGGCCGTTGCCACTTGTGGTGCGGGCATGTCGACGGCATTCGGTGTGGCCGAAGGTGCCGTGAGCGCCGTGCTCAACACAAAATTGAAGGAAATTGCATGATGTCCGGGATTGTTGCTGTCCTTTTCGACTGGGCCGGAACCATGATTGATTTTGGGTCACGCGCGCCCGTCATCGCAATGGAAGAGGTGCTGGCAAATGCACGGGTCCCCGTCGATCATGCGACGATCCGACGCTATATGGGAATGGCGAAGCGGGAGCATGTGTTGGCAATCCTTTCGGAACCGACCGTTGCGCAACGCTGGCGGGATGCGTGGGGCACCGATTGGACTGAAGCAGATGTTGATCGGTTGATGGAGCGATGCAGGCAAGCGCGGTGGCGTGCAGTGACATGATCCCGGGGGCTGTCGATGTTTTTCAGACATTGCTGGCGCAGGGCATCAAAATCGGGTCAACGACCGGCTACACCCAAACAATGATGGTGCCGATCCTGAAAGCGGCGGCAGATCAGGGATATGATCCTGCGGTCACCATCTGCGCCGGGATGACGCCGCAAGGCCGCCCTGCGCCGCTGATGCTGTGGCGCGCCATGGCTGAATTAGGGGCTTGGCCCGCACGGTCGTGCGTCGCAGTGGACGACGCCCCAGTTGGCATTTCAGCTGGGGTCCATGCCGGGCTTTGGACTGTTGGGATCGCGGCCTCAGGAAATGGTGTTGGGCTGTGTGCGGCAGACTTTCATGCGCTTGCTGAGGCGGAAAAACAGCGGTCGATGGCGCCTGTGGTTGCAGAGTTTGCGGCAGCCGGCGTGGATTTCATCATCGATACCGTCGCTGATTTGCCGCGCGCTTTGGGGACGGTGGAAGAAGATTTGGCCAAAGGCGCAAGTCCGGGCGGTCAACAGCCACGTGTTCTGATCCAAGGCGGATGGGCCAGTGTTGCGTGACGCAAGCACATCGCCTTAGTCCCAAGCCCCAGATAGGCTGGCTCGGTGGTTTTCGGTCCTGGTTAGACAGCCACCCAATGGCGCTTTCCATTTATGGCGGGCTGATGGCCTTTGGCACCTATTTTGCCATGTATGCTTATCGCAAGCCTTTTGCGGCTGCGGCCTTTGCCGATGTGAGTGCAGCGCCACATGTTTTTGGACTGGTGTTGGATTACAAGGTCGTTTTGGTGATGGCGCAGGTCCTTGGCTATGCCCTCTCCAAGTTCATCGGCATCAAAGTCGTCTCCGAATTGCCTGCCCGGTTTCGGGTGGTGGCCATTCTAATCCTGATCGCGCTGGCGGAGCTGGCGCTGGTTGGCTTTGCCGTTGTCCCCGCGCCTTGGAACATTGTGATGTTGTTTCTCAATGGCCTCCCTCTCGGGATGATCTGGGGTCTCATCTTTGGGTTTCTGGAGGGTCGGCGCACAACCGAAGTGCTCGGCTCCATTCTCTGCGCGAGCTTTATTGTGTCCTCAGGGGTCGTCAAATCGGTGGGGAAGGAGCTGTTGCTCTCAGGGCAGGCCAATGATTTCACAATGCCGATGATGACAGGCGCGCTGTTCGCCCCCTTGTTGCTTTTCTGTCTGTTGGGGCTGGCCACTCTGCCGCCGCCCAATGCTGGAGATATTGCGGCGCGCATGCGGCGCGCGCCAATGGACAGCAAGGCCAGACGCGCATTATTTGCCCGCTATGCGCCGGGGCTTGTGGCAATGGTCATTCTCTTCGTCCTTTTGACCGCGCTGCGCGATTTCCGGGACAACTTCTCGGCAGAGATATGGGCCGATGCGGGGTTGGGTGACAAGGCGGCGCTCTTCACTTTGTCTGAACTGCCTATCGGGTTCATCGTCCTTTTGGCGATGGCCTTACTGGCACTGTTCCGCAACAACCGCTGGGCGATTGTTGCGAACATCGTGATGATTGGCTTTGGGCTGCTGCTCACAGGTCTTTCGTCATTGGCGTTTGCACTGCACTGGCTGGACCCCGTAAGTTGGATGATCCTGCTGGGCGGGGGGCTCTACCTTGCCTATACGCCCTATAACGGGGCGCTGTTTGATCGATTGGTTGCAGCGACAGGTCAGGTCGGAACGGCCGGCTTTCTTATCTATATTTCGGATAGCTGGGGCTATCTGGGCACCGTCGTTCTGCTGGCCGTGAAGAATTTTTCAGGCTTGTCGCTCCCTTGGACAGATTTCTTAGTCGGTACGTCTATCGCGAGTGCGGGCTTCGGCCTTCTGCTGCTCCTCTTCGCCGGCCACTTCTTCTTGCGTAAAATGGGAGAGTGATGGTGGTCTTGCTCGAATGGGATCAGCACGGGATTGTCGCTGCACCCTTTGGTGGTTCTCCCATGCGACTGTCGGTTCAAGACGTTCTCGACTGTGCACCGATCCAAGTGGATGCGCAGAGCGGACAGCGGCTTGCTGCCATGGCCTCGGCATCGGCGGAACCTAAGTTGGTCCATGTCGCGCAGATCAAGACTGATTTGTATTTCAGCTTTGATACCGGCGAAACCCTTGTCCTGACGCCCCCCGATTTGGCCCCTTATCTGCAGCCGTCCGCACCCCGAGCCAGCATGCAGGGCTGGCAGACCATGCCGGTCCATGCGTTCAGTTATGCGGCCTATCAATCTGATGATGCCTGCCTGTTGCGTTGTTTGCAGCACGTGGCCCGTTTTGGTTGGGCCTTATTGACCGGAGCGTCTGATCAACCCGGATTGGTCGAAGAGGCCATCGGTCGTTTTGGGTTTCTTCGCGAAACAAATTACGGGCGGATCTTTGAAGTGCGCAGCACAGCCGATGCCCGTAATCTGGCGTTCACAAGCCTTGGGCTTGAGCCGCATACGGACAACCCCTATCGCGACCCCGTTCCCGGCCTGCAATTGCTGCATTGCCTAAGCAATAGCGTGGAAGGAGGCGAAACGCGCCTGATCGATGGCTTTGCCGCAGCTCAGACATTGCGGGTGATAGCGCCCGACGATTTTGAAATTCTGGCGTCAACTCCCGTTCGCTTTGGGTGGGGTGATGCGGGGAACCGCTTTGAGGCTTCAAAGCCCGTTATTGAACTGGCCTTGGATGGATCTATCGCGTGCATCCGATATAATAACCGGTCGTTTCGTTCGATAGACGCCCCCGTTGACCAGCGTCGCGCTTGGCGAAAGGCCATTTTGGCCTTGGCAGATATCCTCAACGCGCCGAGCAGCGGCATAGAGCTTAAATTAGGCTCCGGCGATTTTCTAATCTTCGACAATAGCCGGATCCTCCATGGCCGGCGCAGCTTTGTGGACAGCCCAACCAGCGTGCGGCATCTGCAAGGTGCCTATGCGGATCGGGACGGGCTCTATTCAAAAATGTCGGTCTTGGCGGCGCAAGAGATTGACCGTCGGATGGCTCAGTTGGACGCGCTGTTTTCATCAGCCGCAATGGCGCTCAATTATGGTGAAAACCTAAGTATCCGGGACCACCAGCTCCAAGCCGCAGAATTGGCGTTGGAACAGGGTCATGACGCCACCATCATTGCCGCTTGCCTGCTCCACGACATTGGCTGGGCCTTGCCAGAAGATGCGCGGGGGCATGAACATAGCGGGGCTGATTTTCTGGCTGAAATTTTTGGCCCATCTATTGCCGATCCGGTTCGGCTTCATGTGATGGCGAAGCGGTTCCTTGTGACAGAAATTCCGGACTACCGAGCCTGCCTATCGCAGGCGTCGCTTGATACGTTAGCGAGGCAGGGCGGCCCACTGACGACAGAAGAAGCGCGGCAATTTTCAAAAGCGCCGGGCTTTGATGCCGCAATCCTTGTTCGGCGCATCGATGATGAGGCGAAGATGGTCGACAAGCCCACAGCCGATTACTCTGCATATAGCGGGATGTTGAAAGGATTGATTGCAAATGCAATCAGCATGGAAGAGGTTGCCGACGCCCATTAAGGTCGCAACGTTTGGCCAAGCGGCTGCGCCCTTCCGGCCAAGACCTTAATATGGAGCTTATCCCAGCCGATTGGGCGTTGGATCCCCTCTTTCAGCAATCAACGTCTGGCGCGCCTCACCGACACATTGTCCGTAAATTCGCGCCACATCATCTTTGGCGAGGGCTGTTCGCTTGGCAACCAATTCAAGCAGGTCATCTTCGCCTCTTAGGGCAATCTCACCCACTAACTCTGCTTCATCGACGCCAACCTTCTGAGCGAAAAGCCGCGTCGCACGGACACGTAGGCGGAACTCGAAGTCCATGAGCCGGCCGGACTCGAACTCCTCCTTCTTCTGCATCGCTTTGCCCAAGTCCCAGACCATGTTGGTGATATAGAACGTTGCGGTAGCTTCAGCCTAACTGCAATTTGGAAATCACTTGCACAAGCCAAGTTTGAACGGCTTAGCGCAGGTGGAGATGGTGGTTGAGCCCGCAATAGACGGTTAGTGCCCTTAATGTTTGCTCCGGATCAATGGAGCCACTCTTTCGTCGTCACGTGGGCGCCACATATTGAATGATAAAAGACGCCTAAAGAGGAGTGGTTATGCCGAGATTTCGTTTTATGTGCTTTGCGGGCGCCCTTTGCGTTGCTGTTCCCGCTGGCGCTCAAATCGGCTTTGATACAGCGGCGTATCGGTCTCGGGGAGAGGCTGCATTACGGCGGCTGAAAAGCGAACCGGCGCCGACAACTAACGCCAAGAATGTTATCATCTTCATCGGCGATGGTATGGGAATTTCAACGATAACCGCTGGCAGAATCTTCGCTGGGCAAGCATCTGGGGGAGATGGGGAATCTTTCCAAACAGCCATGGATGGCCTCCCTTATGCGGCGCTGAAGTCGGGACGTTACCCGAACTGCTTGCTGACCTGCGGGGGCTAGACAAAGAAGCCATGATATCCGTTGAGCGTAACGGGAAGTCAGTCAATGTTAGATCACCGCTTAACGTTGTTGCAGACCCGCTGAAGGCACGTAGCATTAACTTTTCAGGATTGATAATTGGTCGCCCTTGGCGGCTGGATGACTTTGACTTGAACCCGGACAATCACCTGATTGTCGAATGGTATGAGATGTCAGAAGAAGTATCGCTCTCGGGCATTGAGGTGTCAGACTATATTTTAAGCGTCGATGGCCACCGGTTTAGCGAGCTTGACGACCTTTATAACTACCTAGGCCAGTTGCCCCAAGATGCTGTGGTCGAGTTCATGGTGAAGCGCTTATCTAAGGCCATGGAGTTCTACAGTGAGTACCACCAGATAAGTCTTGCCCGAACGAAGCTGGATTGGGTGAGGGCCGAGTAATTGTCATAGGTGTTTGATGAGCTGGGAGAGTTGCTATGGAGCGCTTGTCAAGAAAGAAGGGCATTGCCGCCTAAAATTACCCCATCAGGTGAGGCCAATGCTCCGCTAGGATTGAATGCAGCACGGGCCACTCAACAGGAGCTTGTCATTCGCACTAGCGACTGAAGAGAATCGTCCTGAACTGGCTGGCTTGCCGCTGGAATAGGATTTGGCGGGTCACCGCGTCCTGGACCTCTACACCCAGTATAAGGGTGTCGTCGGAGTTCTGCGCCCGGATCTCAAAATTGCGCCTCAGCCGGATCATCAGGCCCTTATTCGTCTCTGGTCCAGCATCGCCCAGATTTTCGATACGGTATAGCTTATAGTCGGAGCCATTGCGGATCTCGAGATCAGAATCCGCAAAGCAGGCCGGTGTCGAAATGTTCATCCCGTTCATGCCGCAGCTGATGAAGGCGACGTAAGGGAACTCTGCGAGCTCCGCGCGTCTGGATGCCGCCGCATTTATGCGGGACCGCTCGGACCTCGCCTGCTGGACCGCGACCGCAGACTTGCCCGATGCTATTCCGATCCTCTCGTCATCCAGGAAGCCAAAGAGCGCCGAGGTGGTATTCTGCGTCGAGTATCCGGAGGCGTTCATCCTGCCGAGTCCAGCTTGGAAGGCGTTCAGGCTGGTGACCCCGTATTCCGCGAACCGCTGCACATCGGCTGGGTTCAGCACTGGCTTGAAATCCCGAGCGAAGAGAAAGCCCTCGCGTGACGTGTAGCCCTGCGCCTTCCATAAGACGTCGATCGCGGCGTCTCGGGTCCGAACCTCGAAGATCCCGTGAGCGATTCCATCGCGGGCCATAGCCAAGTTGAGCGCTGCCGCCGTCTCCCCATCCGTTACCACTGCCTGACAGCGGCCCATCTGGATAGCAGCGAAAAGAGCGTCGGCGCTCTCGAAGACTTCGTCGAAATCATTGGTGGGCTGAACTCCTGCGAAAGCAGAGAAGTCCTCTCTACTTCGATAGGACGCTTGAAGTTCGGCCTGCAGGGAACTCTCGGCCCTCACGGCACATGTGCGAGGCTCTGAAGCAGCCCGAGCTGGTAAATCAACAAGGATAGTAGCTAACAGGGCGAGCCCAAAACAAAGCCTCGGCTTACAGACGCTTGACCATCGCAGCAGTCTCATCTTCCCGGCCCAGTCTGATCTGCTGAGGAAGCGCCGGGGATTCTGATGCCCACAAGGCTCGTCGGATCGCCTAGGGCTGACCGGTTAGCCTCGCTGCGCGCAATCTGAGCGCGTTTGAACTCGGCTATTTCCCTCGCACCCTGCCTGAGGGGCTCGATTAACGCCTCCATGCTGATCTCTTCTACCTTAACAAGCCGGCCGGCGGCAACGTCTTCTTTCAACAAGTCCGTCTCACGCCCTAGAGCAAAAACGAGAGTGTCTTCAGGCAACGGGTCGTCTGCCGTCCACCAAGACAAGTAATTGACATTGCGGTTTGCAAAGGCCTCAGCCTCAAACACAGCCCAAGCGCCCGGCATGTAGCTGTCCATCATCATCTTTAGGTCATCCACCGCCGATCGCCTAACCAAAAGGGGCTTTCTCCCAGAGGTGATAGCCCAACCGCCATCCAGTCGCTTGACGAGCCCCCCCTTTACGGGCCGCCCGTAAATTGAAATATTTACGGGGCTGTAGTCCTGCCGAACGTTTATCGCCACTGGAGGCGCTTTAACCTTACAGGCGGGGTTAGCGCTGGACGCCTTGATCTCGAAACGCCCGGGCGCACCCAGTATAACGTCGTCAATGACCGTTTCCCCGAAGTCGAACCTCCTATTGAAGCTGCGGCCATCGGGCAACGTGTAAGACATTAGGCCCTTGTTGTCATAGAGCGAGGTCTCGAGGCTGATTTCCTGGTCGGCGAGTCCCGAGCCAGGCGGCGGCGCGATAGTCAGTTTGTACGCGCAGTCTCTGGTGTCAACTTTGAGCCATAGTTCAATGGGCTCTCCCACTGCGACCTCGGTCTTTACCGCGGAACTGCCGGCACCCGTCGGCTTCACCCGTGACAGACTGGCTAGTGCGGGGGCTACGGTGACTGCAACACCGAGAGAGGTAACGGCGATCGCCAAGGCCAGACGCATCAATCCCATCCTAAATTCATCAGAAACTCTGCACGTCCAACTCTGCGACGCTTCTTTAAAGACATTCTTCAACATCCTGATTTTTATAAGGGCTGATTAATTCAATATCCTTTGTTGAGCAACCCGAAGGTGCTTATGGTATTGTTACCCGAGTATGACGGGAAGTAAGCCAGTTTTCTCCCAATGCGTTTATGGGGTGTCGCGTCCAATGAAGCGCGCAACCTACCTGTTTAAAGCCACCCTCACATATAATGATATTTGAAGGGCGCCTTATATATAAAAAGTGCCTCCCTGGGGGGTCCTGAGGGTGGCCGAAAAAGTCGACACAGCCCTTTTTTCATAAACGAGCTGCGGCGCTCCGCGGGAGGTAGGGCCGGAAGTGGGGCCTACATTCCCTTTTCTAGAAAAAACCTATTTTTTCATAGCTTTAAAGCCACAGATTGGCGGAGACGGAGGGATTCGAACCCTCGATACGGTTACCCGTATGACGCTTTAGCAAAGCGTTGGTTTCAGCCGCTCACCCACGTCTCCGGCGCTTTGGCTGTCGGGCGCTATAGCGAGGGGTTTGGTGCTAGACAATGCCCCCTTGGGACGATTTTGCGTTTCGGGTGGGCGCGAAAGCGACTCATCCTGTCGCTGTGGCCTTGCGAGACGGGGGGGCGCCGCGTTTAGATGGGCCAAACCCGATCATAGGATGGCGCTTATGACCTTTTCTTTTTTGCGGCACCGCCTTTGGGTGCGCTTTATGTCCGTACTGGTTCTTGGCAGTTTCGCCTTGGCCAGCGCGCAGGCGGAGGTGCAGCAGCCAGTGACGCCCGGCCCGGCTTATGAAGTCCCGCCTGCTCCAGAACCCGGCAATGCGCCCGCAACCAGTGAGGCGGCCCCTCCAGCGCCTGTCAAAACCGCGACCCATAAGAAGGATGACCTGATTGGCGCGGCGGAACGTGTGTTCGGCAAAGGGGCAAAGGGGCTGGGCGAGCTCATGGAGAAAATCCTGGCGGATCAGGGGGAGCCCAATGCCTATATTGCCGGACGAGAAGCGTCAGGGGCCTTTGTTGTGGGTCTGCGCTATGGATCTGGCACGCTGGTTCATAAGGTTGAAGGGGAGCGTCCCGTCTATTGGACGGGTCCG
>RFSU01000009.1 GCA_009923795.1 Sphingomonadaceae bacterium | reverse complement strand
GCTGGCGCGCTGGATGACGGCAGGTTGCCCCGCCGCACCGTTGGTAATGTCTATCGAACGAACAACGAAAGCACTGCCAGCTTCGTCGGTCATCTGCAGGGTATTTGGCGCTGCAGCATTGTCTTCAACATGCTCACGGTAATAAAGCCCGCCGGCAACGAACTTGACCCGGTCAGTCGTGCCGATCAGCTGCACTTCCTGACTTTGCTGATCCTGCGTGAACTGCGCCAAGCTATAGCGACCAAATTGGAACGGCGATGACAGCAAAAAGCTCGCTGTGGGGTTAGATGCGGTCGGTGCTAACGACGTGCTGGGCACGGCATTACCATTATCAAACTGGCCCTGCCTCATATCACGATAAGAGGAGATCGACTTGAGCGTGATCTGGGGAGCGACTTCCCATTCGAGACCAAGCCGCGTGCCCCAAGTCTTGCCGATGCTGGGCTGTTGTGGCGTGCCATAAGCGGCAACATCGACGCGGTCCGGCTGAACCTTTGTAATCGCCGCAAGGCGGTTGGGCAGAATTGCCGCTGCGCCCGAAGCCGTGGCGGGCAGGCCCTTGGGGGCTTCAATCAGCTGCATATAAAGCGTGCTCGTGGCGTCATACGACGTATCGTAAGTCGCGAGTGCGCTGAAATTTGACGATGGCTTCCACAGAGCCGAAACGGCAACGCCATTTTTGTCAAATGAGTTATAGCCAATCGATCCCGACAGCGGATTTCGCACAAAAGGATCGCGTTTTGCCAATACTCCATCAATTTTGATGCTGATGTTTTGATATTCAGGCAAGTCCAGATGGACTTCGGCTCTATGGGACCCGTAATTGCCAACGCCTACGGTGGTATTGAGCTTAAACTCGCCGCTTGGCTTTTTGGTCACGATGCTCACCGCACCACCCATCGTATTGCGACCAAAAAGAGTGCCCTGCGGGCCTTTAAGAACCTCAATATTCTCAACATCAAAAAGGGCTGTGCCAAGGCCCTGAGCGCGGCCGAGATAGATGCCATCAATATAGACGCCAACACCCTGATCGCGAGCCGGTTGATTTGAGTCAGACAACACGCCGACACCACGAACATTGACGATCAACGCACCTGGCCGCGAAAAGAAGGGAGCAACCTTGAGCGAGGGAATGGCCCCATCGCCAAGATCGAGAAGTGATACTGCGGCACGCTCTTTGAGAGCCTCGCCGGAGATGACAGAAATTGCAATCGGCGTATCTTGTAGATTCTCGCTGCGCTTTTGAGCTGTGACGATAATTTCGTCTAGACCCGTCCCTGAGGCGTCCGAAGGCTCTACTTCAGCGGCATACAAAGGCGCACCGACAGAAGTGGCAAGGACGGTTGCAAGGACGAAACGCGCGGCCGAAGACCGAAAGTCATTGAAAGAACGCATTGAGTGGATACCCCCGTTGAATAAAGGAGGCCTCTACTAATGAAGCATGATGACGTGGCTATTTCGAGTCCGTGAATTCTAGGTGTCGGATCGGAGACGGTCTCGTGACAATGCAATGGACTGACGCCGAAACTGCTCAGCTATAGGCGACCAAGCGGCTCAATGATCCATAAACGGCGCACGATTCTATGCCCAAAAAGAAAGCAGCCAACCCGTCCGATACCCTATTTGTGATGATAACGTGCTCTGCCAATCGGCGACACGTTGCGGTTAGACTGCAAACACCGCCAATCCCTTGTTAAGCTCTTCTTATGCACCCCCTGCGCTTCATCATGCGGCGGATGGCCTGACTTATCGTGTTTCCGGCGGCACTTTGTCGGGCGTATCTGACCCTATTGAAGCTTGGAAGACCGCTCGGGAGAGTTTGAATGGCGTCAACTTCTTGACGACGCGCAAAGCTTAGATAACGCATCGCGCCAAAATCCGTGCCCGACACACAAGGGAGAAGTTCATTGGCCACCAAAACCCGCGCTGATCTATTGAAGCGGCTTGACCCCTATTGGAAAATGGAAGCGGCAAACGTGCTGTTCGTGCCGCTATTCCTGTTTTGGTTAAGCGGTTGGCGGTTAAGTTGGATCACATTAGCTCCTATGGCCGCGACGATGCTGCTCTTGATCATTGGAGCCCTATATTGGCGCGGCAAGGTGCAACAATTAAGCGGAACGGGCGGCGGGTTCTCTATCCTTTTGCGCCGTATTTCGGTGTGGCAGCGGCCAGCGTTAATTCTGGCCCTGGCCGGCTGTCTCTCGGTTCTGGCGGGTTGGCTCGTGCCTGCTTGGTCGGCGGGCCTTGCTGATCGCAACATTGCGACCGGATGCGCTGTCCTCTCCCTGTTGGAATATGTTAACTATTATCACCGGCAGCTGCAGCATTTTGACAACCGCGAAGATTTCCTGAGGCTGTTGGGGGGCAAGGGCTTTCGCAAGTCTTGGATGGCCCGCGATCTCGAGGTTCTGAAGAACGCATCATCATAAGCGAGACGCAAAGGGCCACAGTTCGGCCGGTGATGACGCAAGCAGATAAATCATACTGCTTGATAAAATATGCACATGAGGCGAATTACGAGACATTATAGGTTTCGACCAAGACGCAAAAACCGACCTGAATGGGTTTTAAGGGCTCATCATATGCAGATAAAATTGGTTGCGCGCCTTCTTCTGGCTTGTCTTTACTTTGCCGCAGGAACGCTTCATCTGCTCGATCCAACCCCATTCCTCAAGATTACGCCGAATTGGGTGTTGGCAGCCCCTCTCGTCATCACATGGACTGGCATTGCCGAGATTGCCGGCGCGCTCGGCTTGGCGCAGCCTTGGTGGCCCCGATTGCGCATTGCCGCAGGTTGGGCGCTTGCGGCTTATGCGCTGTGCGTCTGGCCCGCGAATATCAATCACCTGCTCATGGATATGGCAAGACCCGACCAGGGTCTTGGCTGGGCCTATCACGGTCCACGGATGCTCGCTCAACCCGTGCTGATCTGGGCCGCGCTTTGGTCAAGCGGCGCGCTAGGCCGATTTGGCCACTGACGTCGGACATCCCGTCTTCTCAGCGCACATAAACACGCGCCCGATCACCGCTTTTTCTTGGCTATTGTGGCCGTGAAATCCGGATCCTTGTTCACCACCCAATCGACAAATTTACGCACCGTCGGGTCGGCCAACAGCCCGTCAACATCCATCCCGTGACGCTGCAATTCCGAATTGGTGAAATTGGTGATCAGCATTTGCTGACATATGGGGTGCATCGGGACGACATCTCGCCCGCCTCTGCTTTTCGGAATGGGATGATGCCAGACAATATTCTTGGCCGTTGGGCGTCCACAGAGCCAGCAATGCACCACGACCTCTGGAACCTCTTCTTCCCGATCTAGGTCGCCATAGGGATCATGTTTTGAATGTTTACGAGCCATTGGTCTGCCTGATCTGTCTGAATTGACGCTCAGCACCTCATAACGGGCAATGTCAGCATTGCTACACCCGAGTGGCGCGTCGGCACCTCCCCCAATCCATTAAGCCCTCTGCCTCAAGCAGAGCGTTAAAGGCAGGATAGGATCAACCTTTAAGCACCTTACTCGCGGTCTTGTTCATAAAGGCGGCGAGGCGGTCCTTAGATGCAGGCGGGGCATCTGTAATGCCCGCGATAAAGGCTTCGGCATAATGGGCATCGCCAGAGGCTATGTTGCCGATATGGGCAATACCCGACGTGATCGCAAAGTTGGACAATGGGGGGCTCTGCGGCCTTTTGAACGATTTCCATCGGCTTGTCGAAGCTACTGCCCTCAACAAGATACTGGCGCATCCGCAAGCCACGCCTCTTATCATCGCAATCGTGAACGCCAGCGACGATCATCGCGCTTGGCTAAGCAAACCCTCTATTGCATAACTGCGACTTGTTGAGAATGTTTATCATAAAACCGTCATCGAAACGAAATTTTGGCGCCACACGACCCCGTTATCGTAACATTCTGTTAAAGTTTACAAAAAAGCTTGGGGGTTCCATGTTCTACACTCGTTCGTCTCTACGCGTCTGCAGCTTCAAAGGCTTCTTGCTTTGCTCGGCGGTTTTCATCGGCGGCTTAAATGCAACTCCCGCTATGTCGGCGGATGTCGCAGAAGACGAAATCATCGTGACGGGCGCGCGTCCAATTGCTGAGTCCGAGGCGGCGGCGCTCCAAATTCAGAAGAACGCGGATTCGCTTGTGACTGTCGCTGCCGCCGACTCTGTTGGCCGCTTACCGGATCAGAATATCGCGCAGGCCGCGGGCCGACTGCCTGGTGTCGCTGTGGAACGCGATCAGGGCCAAGCCCGTTACATCTCGCTTCGTGGCGCGCCGAATTACTGGACGACATTGTCGTTTGACGGGATTAACGTTGTCAGCCCGGAAGGCCGGGACGCGCGTTTCGACTCCATTCCATCTGCTATTGCATCGCAAATCGTCGTATCCAAGGCCGTGACGCCAGACATGCCGGGCGAGACCGTCTCCGGCAATGTGAACGTCATTACCCGTTCTGCCTTTGACTATTCCGGGCTCCACTTCGACGCAAAAGCCGGCACAGGCGTCGCTGAACTTGGCGATCGCAAGCAATATGAAGGGTCGGTTGTTGTCTCTGACCGCTTCAAGGCGGGTGAAGGCGAAATCGGTATATTGGTGTCGGGCAGCTTCTATGAACGCGGCATGATCACCGACAATTTCGAAAATGATTATGAGCGCGTTTCACAAGATCAACGTCCGGGAAGCGCATCCCGCTTTTGGGCGCATGAAACCGAAAATAAGCTCTATCGGTTGACGCGCCGCAATTGGTCGGCGTCGGGTCGTCTCGATTGGAAACCCGATAGCGCTAACACAATCTCGCTGCGGTCGGTTTACACAATCTTCAAGGACGATGAAGCGCGGGACAATTTCCGCTTCGACCTTGACGATCGGCAAGGCGATCTGACCGCCAATACAGCAGCATGCACGATCGCAGCAAACACAACGCCTACGAACACGGGATATGCCGATGTGTGCATTGGCAATACCCAGTTCCAAGGCACGGTCTATGGGATCGACATTCGTCAACGCTCTACCTTGCGCGCGTACCGTCAGTCGATCTTCACCAATACGCTGACTGGCGATCATGAGTTTTCGGAAGGCTGGAAGCTCACATGGCTCGGAAACTTTACTGAATCTAAGGATGATCGTTCGGTCGTTGGGGAAGCCAGCTGGGACAGCCCAAGCACACGCACCTTGCGCCCCACGGTGTCCTACAACTTCACTGACCCCAATGTGAGCGCCCTGCAGCTGTTCAATACGGTCCAGCTTTCCAGCCCGACCCGATACCAAGCTGGTACGGCCGTGACCGCCATCGATACCTTTACCAAGCCTCTTTCGTCCTTGACGATCCTCGATGCGGTGGACACGACCAAGGCCTATACGGGCAAGCTGGTACTCGCCCGCGAAACGGAATTTTTGGGCGGCGAGGCAATGTTCCGCGCGGGGTTCCAGTTCGATCAGCGCACCAAGACTGTGGATGAGAGCCAGATTACGCTCAATACAGCAGCCCAGTTCACAACGGCGGGCATCCCGACCGACTATAACCAATTCTCGCTGGACCAGTCCTTCCTCGGCAAAATTCCAATGGGATATACGTTCCGCTATTTCGATACGGAAAAGATGGAACAGGTGGCCGCAACAGCGCGCAAGAACTTCACGTTTGTGCCGAATACAGGCAATATCTACGACGTGCGGGAACAGGTCTATGCCGGCTTCCTGATGGGCAATGCCAAGTTTGACTGGGGCTCGGCCGTTGGTGGTGTTCGTGTTGAGCACGTCAAGAACCGGGGCGTCGCTGTCGGAACGATCGCAGGCGTCAGCGGCCCTGTTACGGCGGAATCCAGCCAAACCCTCGTTTTCCCGAGCATGCACGTCAACTATAATGTGGACGATACCAAGAAGCTGCGCCTGTCCTTCAACTCCGGCGCTGCGCGTGCGGATTATGATCAGCTTCGCCCGAACGTCACCGTCAATGACTCCAACCAGAGCATTTCCGGCGGCAATCCGGCGGTCAAGCCGGAACGCGCTTATGGCGTCGATGCCTATTTCGAATGGTATATGAAGCCGCAGGGCTATTTGATGGCGGGTGTGTTCGCAAAGAAGGTGAAGGATGTCCTTTACCGCGAAACGCGCACATTCGGATCGGATGCCCTGAACAGCAATAATGTGGATCGTTCGGCCTACGCCTTCTCGGGCATTAACAATGGCGGCGACGGACGCATTTACGGCTTTGAGGCGGCTGCCCAGCTTCAGTTAGAACCTTGGGCGGCATCGCTTGGGCTGCCCGACTGGATGGGCGGCTTTGGCATAACGGCCAATTTCACGCTCAACGATAGTGAAGTGACGAAGCCTGCTGTCGGCACAGTGCCGGCCCGCAAGGTCCGCCTGCCCGGCACATCTGACGTGGTTTACAATGTTGGGGGCTATTATGAGAAATATGGCCTATCCATGCGTCTGCAATATCAAAAGCGCAGCACATGGCTCGATAGCATCGCGGATGATCTGACAGATGCGGGCGACACCTATTGGGCTGCAGATGATGAACTCGACTTCTCGATACGCTATGCAATTTCTGAGAATTTCGAAATCTTTGCAGATGCAACTAATTTGCTGAACCAGCCAGGCCGTCGCTACTCTGAACCGGGCAATCTGCTGACGGCGACAGGCACACCCACACCTACGAGCACGAGCCAAACGATCGAATGGGAACGTTTCGGTCGCCGCTATGGCGGCGGTGTGCGGGTGACGTTCTGATACGAGCGTCAACCGCATTGGCCCTCGCGCTGATCTGGACAGCCCCCCTGGCTGCCCAGATCGTGCCGGTCACTGCCCAAGTCACCGCGCGGGCAGAGACGGTCCCAGTCGGCACGGCCAATGACGATGCCGCCGATGATCCGGCGATCTGGCACAATAGGGCGCGACCTCAAGCCAGCCTGATCGTGGCAACCGACAAAAAGGCCGGGCTTTATGTCTATGGCCTTGATGGCCAAGTGAAGAGCTTCACTCCGGCCGGCCGGGTGAATAATGTTGCCTTGGTCAATATGGGTAGAAGCGGCGTCATCGTGGCCGCGAGCGACCGCAACGATCAGGCTCAGGCGTTGATCCAGCTGTATCGACTGAACACCCGCACAGGGTCACTGGTCCGCCTGGGGGCTGTACCCGGCGGCGCGGGTGAAGCCTATGGCCTGTGCCTGTGGCGCGAAGGCCCGCGGCTCAACGCCTATTCTGTGCTGAAGCACGGGGCGATCCACCATCTGCGGATCGACCTGAAAGACGCACCGCTCGCAACCGAAGTCCGCAAGCTGCAACTGTCTACCCAGACCGAGGGCTGCGTTGTCGACCCACGCAGCCGCAAACTTTATGTGGGTGAGGAGGCGCGCGGCGTCTGGGCCTTTGATGCCCGCGCCAATGGCCCGATCGACGGTCAGTTGATCGCCGCAGTTGATAATGCCCAATTGGTTGCAGATGTCGAAGGGCTGGCGATCATGCCGACGGGCCGGCAGGGCGGCTGGCTCGTCGTCTCTAGCCAGGGCGACAATGGCTTTGCGCTTTACCGCCTGCCGGATCACCGCCCGCTTGGCCGTTTCCGGTTGACTGCGGGCATTGTTGGCAGTGTCGAGGAAACCGACGGGATCGATGTTCATCCCGGTTCTTTTGGACGCCAGTTCCCCAACGGACTTTTCGTTGCGCAAGACGGACATAACGAACCATCTGCGCAGAACTTCAAACTGGTCTCTTGGCGCGATATCCTGCGCGCCCTAAAGGCAGTCGACAAAGAGATGCCACAATGACATTAACCCGCCGCGGCTTTGCCGCATCCAGCATTGCCGCCCTTGCCATTGGCGGCTGGACTCGGATGGGATCGGCGCAGGCGGGCGACAGCTATCGCAACGAAGT
Source organism: Sphingomonadaceae bacterium (assembly GCA_009923795.1). GTDB lineage: Bacteria > Pseudomonadota > Alphaproteobacteria > Sphingomonadales > Sphingomonadaceae > Aquisediminimonas. The sequence goes on along the minus strand of RFSU01000009.1, from coordinate 18,548 downwards.
ACCGGGCTATGGCCCGCTGGTCGCAGATCCCGCGGGCTATTTTGACCTGCCGCAGGGCTTTTCCTACCGCGTGCTGGCCAAGGCAGGTCAGGTCATGGACGATGGCTTTATCGCACCGGACAATTTCGATGGCATGGGCTGCTTCCTCCTCCCCGATGGCAAGCTAGCATTGGTCCGCAATCACGAGCTGAGCCTCGGGAAAGAATTAAAGGGACCAGCCGGCGCTGATCCGACGCTAGAGGCAAGACTGGCCGCGTCCACATATTTTGATCGCGGAGAGGAAGGACGCGTGCTTCCGGGCGGCACGACCACTTTGGTGTTAGATGCTCGGGGAGAACACGTCCTCCGCCAGCACTTGTCGCTTGCAGGCACCTCCACCAATTGCGCAGGCGGCGTTACGCCTTGGGGGTCCTGGCTGACGTGTGAGGAAACCGTAATCGCTGCACCGCGCACGGGCGCGTCCCATGGCTGGGTGTTCGAAGTGCCCGCGAGCGCCGCAGAATTGGTTCCGCCCGTTCCGCTTAAGGCCATGGGCCGCTTTCGGCACGAAGCCGCCGCGGTCGATCCGCGCACCGGCATCATCTATCAAACCGAAGATCAGGATGACGGCCTCTTCTATCGCTTCATCCCCAAGGTGCGCGGCAAGTTGGCTGAGGGCGGTCGGCTTCAGGCTTTGGCTTTTGTCGATGGCCACCGCGACAGCCGCAACTGGACCACAGCCGATTTCGCGGCACGCAGCACGCGCGCTGTGCGCTGGATCGATCTGGACGATGTCGAAAACCCCAAGGATGACCTGCGCCTGCGCGGCCATGCATCTGGGGCCGTTCGCTTTGCGCGCGGCGAAGGAATTCATCTTGGTCGCCGGGCAAGTGGCGAGGCGGAATTCTTCTTTACCTGCACATCAGGCGGGACGGGCCGCTTTGGTCAGATCATGCGCTATGTCCCTTCGCCGACTGAGGGGAGGCCGGGTGAAGCAAAGCAGCCTGGCCAGTTGGAGCTATTCCATGAGTCCCAAGACCCGCTGCTCATGGATTATGCGGACAATCTGACGGTTGCCCCCTGGGGCCATCTGATCATCTGCGAGGACCGCTCCGACAGCGAGATCAACCACCTTCGCGGCGTGACGCCTGAGGGGCAAAGCTATACCTTGGCCCGGCTCAATGCCGACACGGAATTGGCCGGGGCCTGTTTCTCGCCCGATGGAAAAACCCTGTTCGTGAATGCCTATGCGCCGGGACGAACATTGGCGATCACCGGGCCGTGGGGGCATGCTCGTTTAGACCTCGCCTAATCAATCCCGCGCCTGGCTGGATCTTGAGGGCGAAGGAATGCGCGGCCGCCCCCTGAGCGCTTTCTGACGTTCCGCCTTTGCATCAACCTGCAATCGTCCCTCCACTGCGTCCCAGATGGCGCGCATCACCTCTGCGGGCCGTGACGTGCGCGCAAAGACTTGGACTGGCGCGCGCTTGACCGCCATCTGCTCAACACTGCTCGCCTGCGGGATGGCGGGCCAATCAGGATGGTCTGCAAGAAAGGCTCTGTGAAGCGACTTGCGGGTATCGAGCATCGATATGACCGGCATGACATCCGGCCCCTTGCCGCCGCGCTCCGCCAGATAGGATGTCATTTGATCTAGCGCCCTTAACCCCAAGGGGGTCGGGAGGACAGGGGCGATGAGAAGATCGGCGGCCTTGAACACTTGATCACTAAGTTCGCTCAGCCCCGGCGGACAATCGAGAATGATATGATCGTAGAGTGGCAGGAGATCTTGTAAGATTTTCAATAGGCGCTTCGGCTTTGCGGCATCCAGCAGCAGGCGCTCAACCGCCCGCAGCGAGGGATCCGCCCCCAACATGTCGAGCTTTGGCCAAGGAGACGCCGTAATGAGCTTTGCGGGCGCGACTTCTCGATCGAAGATCGCCTTGGCGGCCCGGCCATGCCCCTTTTCATCACAAAGAAAGGACGCTGATCCTTGAGCATCCAAATCCCATAACAGCGTCCGATGGCCAGCGCACATCGCAGAGACCGCCGCCAGATTAAAGGCAAGGGATGTTTTCCCCACACCGCCCTTGATGCTATAAACTGCGATGATGTTCGCCATTGCTGCCGTCCCTTTCAGTTGAAAGAACTTTCGCCCGATATTGCTCAGCCTGCATCATAAAGGCACGGGGTTCATCATGCCAGTTTAAAGGACCTGAATTAGGGTCGAAATTTTGATGAGCTAAGGCTAAGGCGCGGTACTTAAATCATTTTCGAGGTCGCCGTGTCAGAGGCCTTGATGCGGATCGCGGACCGTTGTGTGCAGGTTATGGGCGGCACCGGCGTGACGGATCAAACCATTGTCGAACAAGTCTTTCGGGAGATCCGCGCCTTTCGGATTTATGATGGACCAACCGAAGTCCACAAACTGAGCCTCGCCAAGAAGATCAAGCGCGATTGGGTGAATGCGCAGCCCAGTTAGAAGACTGGGGAGCGGGGTGTAAGCCCACAGGCACTGACATATTTGGCGCGCTGGTGTTCAGCGCCTCCAAAAGAGCATGCTCGAATTGCCGGGCGCTTGCCTCCCAGGTGAAGGATTGACCGAGGACCGCGGCGTCCACGCGTTTGACCTTGAGCGCCTTCACCATCGCCCGCTCAAGACTGGCATCGACGGCGCCTGCGGTGTTCAGATGCCGATGGATCCCGCCGCGCCCATCTAGCCCCAGAATGTCGAGCGGGCCGGCAACGGGAAATGCCGCCACAGGCACACCACAGGCAAGCGCCTCAATAATGACCAGCCCGAAGGTGTCCGTAAGGCTTGGGAACACAAATACATCCGCCGCAGCATAGGCGCTGGCGAGCGCATCGCCCGAAAGAGCGCCCATAAAAATCGCGTCCGGGTAGCGCCGCTGCAGATCAGCTTTTGCCGGCCCATCCCCCACCACCACATGCGTGCCGTTCGTCGGACAGGACAAAAAGGCCTCTAGGTTTTTTTCAACGGCTACTCTGCCAACCGAAAGCAGGATCGGCCGCTGCACATTTTCCAACTGAGGATGGGGGAAGAGGCGTGGTCGAAAGACCTTCTGATCTATCCCTCGGGACCATTGCCGGGTGTGGTTTATGCCACGCGTCGCAAGCTCTGCTTGCAGACTTGGGGTGGCGACCAAAACAGAACGGGATGGTGCGTGAAAGCGGCGCATCACGGGCCAAAACCTCTCGGCAGACAGACCAGTTCTGACCGCAAGATAGTCTGGAAAGCGGGTATGAAACGCCGTTGTGAAGGGCACATTATGCACCATGCACCAGCGGCGCGCACTCCAACCAATTGGCCCTTCAGTGGCGATATGAACAATGTCTGGCGCGAAGTTTAGCAAAGTCTTTCGCACGCCAAACCGGGGCATCAAGGCCAAACGAATTTCGTCATAGCCCGGACACGGGATATTGGTGAACTGATCTGGGGATATGACGTGGACCTCATGCCCAAATCGCCTCAACTGGGTGACAGTTTCCGTCAAGGTCCGCACAACGCCATTGATTTGCGGCGCCCATGCGTCTGTTGCCAGCGCAATCCTCACGCGGCCACTGCCTTGGCCTTGCTGTTTTGAGCATTGCTCCGCGCGCGCAAATGCGCAGCCCAATCGAGCAAGTGCATATGGCCGTCATGATCTTCGACCAAGGCGGTGCAGCTTTCCACCCAGTCGCCATCATTATAATAGATGATACCATCCATATCGCGAATTTCGGCGCTGTGAATATGTCCGCAAACGACGCCATCAACACCCCTGCTCGCCGCTTCTCGTGCGACAACAGTTTCATATTCGGTGATGAACTGAACCGCGTTTTTGACCTTCTTTTTCAGATGGGCCGAGAGCGACCAGTAAGGCATCTGAAATCTGCGACGCACAGCGTTAAGCAGTTGGTTGGCCTTAAGCAGCATCGTATAGGCTTGGTCGCCAAGGAAGGCGAGCCAGCGGGCATACATCACAACGCCGTCGAACATATCGCCATGCACCACCATCAGGCGACGACCATCGGCAGTCTCGTGAACGGCCTCTAGCGCGATCTCAACACCGCCAAAGGTTAGCCCGGCATAATCCCGCATCATCTCATCATGATTGCCGGGAATGTAGACGACGCGCGTGCCCTTCCGGGCAAGCTTAAGAACGCGCCGAACAATTTCATTGTGCGATGCGGGCCAGAACCAGCCCTTGCGCAGCCGCCACCCATCAATGATGTCGCCAACCAGATACAAGGTCTCACATTCGATAGAATGGAGAAAGTCGATCAGCAGATCGGCATTGCACCCGGCCGTGCCGAGATGAATATCCGAAATCCAAACAGTACGATAACGCTGCTTTGGAACAAAACTGCGCGGCTCAGGTTCAGAAAACCAAGTCGGCTCAAATGGAATACCAGCAAGCCGACCATCACGAGTGACTTCCAACGCATGTGTCATTGCACTTATCCCCCACACCCAATCGATGATTACTTAAAAGCACGTGCGTGTGACTTTGGAATGGCAGCGCTATGACAGTTTAGGGACTTACCGCCACATCTAGTGAAACTGCCTCTGCCTTGGGCAAAGAAGCTCCCAATATCTGGGCGATGGTCGGGGCAATCGACCGCATATCTATAATGCCAAGGTCATGCCCTTTGCGAATATCTGGACCCATAATCATGAAAGAAGAGCGCATAGCGGATTCATCGGCAAAATACCCATGTGTTCCGCGATAGGATGCCTTGGAAATAAGCGGTGCATTGGCCCCTTTATACCCTCCGGCACCTGCACCGAGCTTGAAACCAATATAGAATTTCGCGTCGGGATTGCCGCCCTTGGCCTGGATCTCTGATTGCGTCAGAATCCGGTCAATCTTTAGTTCAGGGTTTTTCTTTAACTCACCAAGTAGGCTGGCAACCTGCTGTTCCAGCTTCGGATCATTGGCATCGGCCAAGATGATCGCAGCTGACCCACCCGATGGCCAGGGCATAGCCCGCCAGGACGTGACTTTGTTTTGAGCATCAACAGTGATCAGCCCCGCATCGATAAAGGCGCGAAACAAATTCACCTCTGTGTCGAGCGCAGCAAAGCCATGGTCTGATGCGATTGCAATGACGGCATCTGGATGGGCCTCCATCTGCGCTGCGACCAGCTTGCCGACCAGTACATCAATCCGCTCCAAAACTTTGTATGCAGCTGGGCTCGCTGGGCCTTCAAGATGCTGCTCATGGTCGAGCGCAGTCAAATACACTGTCATGAATTCTGGCTGATGTTTGCCGATCAAATTCACCGCGAACTGCGCGCGATTTTCATCAGCCTCAATGCTTTCATCAATGCCCGCCGCATAAGGCGCGCCATTGGCCGTCAATTCAGTGAGCAGCTTCGGCGTTGCGAGCGCGTTGAGGAGTTTCGCGTCATCCTCGTGGCCCGTGCGCCAAATCTGAGGCAGGTTCCAGCGGATCGAGCGAACCCCAACGCTCACCGGCCAATGAACATTTGCAGTCGACAATCCGACTTTTACGGCCGCGTCCCACAAGGTGTCGCGCTTGATATCGCTGCCATACCAAAACCAACCAGTTTGATTAATCTGGAGCGGATCAAAGCTTGTATTCGAAACGATCCCGTGGCGCGCAGGGGCTGCGCCCGTCAATAATGTCGTATGGCTTGGATAAGTGACTGTAGGCAAAACACCCTGCACGCCGCTGGCCGAGCTTCCTTCATCCATGAACCGTCGCAGATGAGGAATATTGATTTTTTTGTCCTTTGCCTCTCGCACATCGACGGGCCGAAGCCCGTCGATGGCGATCAGCAGGACTGGCGCACCCCAAGCAGCTCCAGACACCGAGGAGAGGAGGGAGACTGCGACAAGCGCGGTGCGCCAGCCTTTCATCAGAAGCCGACCTTCAGCGAGACGAAGATCTGCTGCGGCGCACCGGCAAGGAGCGTCTGGTTATCGCCACGGCTACCAAAGCCGTTTGACCCAATTGTCGCCACATAGTTGCGATCGAACAAGTTGGTGGCGTTCAGCTGAAGCTCAACGGGCTTGCGAAGGCCGGCATCAAAGCGATAGCCGATCGTCGCGTCCACAAGAGCCCGAGCCGGAACGGACTTGTCATTCTCATAGGTGAAGTAGCGCTTTGACATATAGTTGACGGCAACCCGGCCAAAGAACGCGTCATTGTCATAGGCCACTTCACCCCGGATCAGCTGCTTGGGCGTATCAACAACCGTCTTGTCCTTGGTCGCCGTCACCACGGCACCGAGCGCGTTCAAAACATCGTTGCGATAGGTCGTGTCGTTATAGCTATAAGAGACGAACAGGCTGAGGCCGCCGCCCAAGCGAACATCGCCTGCCGCTTCAAAGCCAAGCGCGCGGACATCGCCCACATTTTGCAATACTGCCGGATTGCCGACAATGCCGGCCCCCGTCGAAAGGCCAAGAAGACGATTGCGGAAGTTCACATAATAGACGCCAACGGTGCCGTTAAAGGTGCGGTTATTGAACCGAGCGCCCAACTCATATGTGTCGGACTCCTCCGGCTTCAGCGTGCCCTTGATCGCATCAAAGCCAGCCTGGGTTGTGGAGAACGGGCCGCTTGTCGTCGACGACACAAAAGCGCGCGTGACCTGCGTGAAACCGCCGAAAAGCTCTGCATTATTGCTCAGCTTATAAGCAGCGCCAACATGCGGCTGAAACCAATCCTGCGTCTTGATCTTGCCCGTGGCACGCCCACCGGCCGTGACAGGCGAGGAGTTGTTATCAACCTTAAAGCCCTTCCAGCCCAAGTTGATTGTTGCATTACCCAAAGTGATCTTGTCCTGCACATAATATTGCAGGGTATCGGTCGTGAAGTTGAACTCCCACTGGGTGAAGAAGGGGTTCGTCATGAACTTCAGATGGTCACGGCCCGGCTCTGTCCGGCTGGTATAGGCATAGAAGCGGCGTGCCTGGTTGAACTTGTTATTCTCAAGCCAAAGCCCGGCTGTGACCGCGTGATCGCCCAGATCTGCATTCAGGCTGCTGAACACGCCTTTGCGCTTCATGTCATATTCGGTTGTGCGGACCGACATTGGAACGCCCGTCGGGCTGTTGACATAGGGCGTACCCCAAGTGCCCTGGCCATCATTTTCGTGATAATAGCCCTTGACCTTCAGCGTCACCATGTCCGCCAAAGAGGCGGTTAGACCTAAAGTCGCGACCATATCCTTACGCAGGCCAGATGCGTCATAATAGGCATCATCTGCTGATTTGATTGGGGACGGATAGACTTTACCCGCACTTGCATTGAGCGGGGTTGTCGTTGCGCCAAGGTTTGCTCCAACATCGGCGACCAGAATTGCCTTGGCATATTGCGACGGGCCAAAATTGTCCCAGCTATACCCAAGGGTGTTGATCTGCGCGAGCGAGAGATCCTGATAATCCTGCTCTGCGCGGTCAGAAAAGCTGACATAGGCATCAACTTCTGCGTTGCCGACAGGCATAATGGCTTTGGCGTTCAGCATCATCGTTTTCTGCTCACCTTCACCCTTCCACTTATCGGTCTTGTGATATTGAGCGGACACGAAAGCGCGCGGCCCATCTTCCAAGCCACCAGCAAGACGCACGAAGCTGCGCATTGTGTTTTCCGTGCCATAGGTCAGGCCAACATCGGCACCCAGAACATCCTTGGGGTCAATCGATTGGAACTCCAACGTACCGCCGAGATTGTTGGTTGACTGGGTTCCAATGGAGCCAGCGCCCTGCGACACGCGCGTCACCGAAATATTCTCTGGCGAAATCGCGCGTGAGACATGGAGACCGTTATGGTTGCCATAGGTCATGTCGCCCAACGGAATGCCATCCAGCGTAAAGCCCAATTGGTTCTGGTTGAAGCCGCGGATCGTGACACGCGTCGACCATTCATAATTGCCAAAGGGATCTGCAGATTGGAAATTGACGCTCGGCAGCTTCTCAATCGCCTTTAACGGGCTGGTGCCTGCCGCAAGAACCCCCAAATCATCATTCGAAAGCTCTTGAACTTGCCGCGTTTCGCCGCGACCAATGACAATGATTTCAGCCGTCGAATTTTCCTCGACCGCCTCAACCGGACTTGTCTGGGCCAAGGCAGGCGTGGAGATGATGGCCGTGCTCGCAAGCAGGAATACGGATATGGAACGCATGTGTGCTTCCCCAAATGGTGGTTATTGTGAAGGCGCTCCACTAGATCCGATTTGTGACACACTCATGCGCTTCTGGTGACACTTTGAAGGCACAGCATTTGTTTCTGGAGAGGGCCTCACTGCGCAGCCCATGAGTGCCATCTGCCCTCATCGGGTCAGCCCGAAACACCACCTCGCCTATCGAAATGCGGAAACAACTGCCGTTTCAGGAAACCAGCCTGATCGACTTATCGCTGAACTGGATGGTCTGAATATTCTTCAGCGTATCTTTAACGGGCGGATAGGCGCTGCTGGTTATCGTTGTGACTGTCCTCGTGCCGTCAGGGTTTTGGACGACCGAATATCCAGTGGACGGCCCAGAATAGATCACCTTGTTTTCGCCCAAGCCGCCGTCAATCTTTGTCGCTCTGGCCGCGCTCAGATCGCTGATGATATCGTCTCCCGCCCATGTGCGTATGTTCTGCGAATTGCGCCGATCCGAGATTGTGACGTTCGTTACAAAATCGGTTCTTGGGTTGTACCGAAGGGGAACATTCACGTAGAAATATGCGACCTGCCAAATATTCTTAGTCGCAGATTTCACGGACCCGCCAGCCTCAGCCAAATAATTCAACGATCCGTCGGGCTGCGGGACGCCGATCAAGCGCGCTGGGGTATTGCCATTGGGGCTATATCCTTTTGTTTTTAGATAGGCCTGAACGTCATTTGAAATTGTCAAAAACTCCGGGTGCAGGGCCAGATAAAGGCGTCCCGTTCCGTCATTCAGGATCAAATAATCGGAATGTCGGCCAAAGTCGTTGTAACTATAACTGCCATCCCACAACATGGCTTCAATGCCGCTGCCATCAAGATCAAAGAATTTTGGTGTATATCCCAACTCCGATGTCGCCAGGCGCATATCCGGATTTAGCTTTGCCGTCGCGTCGTTGAAAAAACCGCTGCCATCATTGAGCAGGATCTGCAGGGCGGAGGGCCAGCTATTGTTCGACTGCGTCCAGAAGGATTGCGCCGCCAATATGTCGTCATGGCCGTCTTGGTTCAGGTCTTTTGCATAGACGCGATAGACGTGCGGGAACTGGCCAGCTGTCAGATAGCTTTTATAGGCATCCAGTGTCCCCAGATAGGGCATGAATATCTGAACAGGCGTTGATGACGTAATGTCGCCAGACGCGAAGTCAAAAATGGACGTACGCGATTCACAACAGGCTCCCAGAGGCGTTGGAACCCGAGAATCTCCCGCCACCAATTTTGCAGAATAGGCGGGCGTTCCCCGAATATAGGCGTTCGTCATGCCGCCAACGGCCGTTAGGTTATTGGCGGTCGCCTTCATCCTCGGCGGCTCGGTTGCTTTCAACGTCCCATTGGTGAAGGCGTAAATGGGGTTCACCATCGCGTCCGGCTGGTTCACCCAGTTCCCGTTATGATCCTGTCCGGCGGTGAAACTGCCCGTGAAAATTCTTTTCTGTCCGTCAACAAGCGCCAGCTGGGCATCATGCGCCATCACCTTGTCTAAGAGCTGCTCCTTCGCAAATGTCCCCGACGCGCTGCCCCAATAGACTGTGCTTGCGGCCGCGAGGAACGGACTTTCATTGTGCGCAATGAACACAATGTCGTCATAGCCATCATCGTTAAAGTCCGCGACAACAACGGAACCTGCCCCATTGGTCACAGCATCGGGCTTCAGCCGATCAGATGCGATAGTCAAGAGCCCATTTGCATCTGGCAAGAGAAGGGCCGCATTGACCTTCACAATCGTTTGTGTGGCCGCTTGACTGCCAAATCCGGAGTAACTCCAGCCAATAGCGGTCACGCCATATCGCCCAGAGCTGCCAATTCGAACCAGTCCATTAAACGTGTTCGCAAGGCTAATCGGGCTGTCAGGGCTTAAATCCGCTTCGGCGTGCGGAACCCATGTTCCAGCGAAGGACAGTGAGGGCTTGGCAACGTTCAACGTCACCGACTGCTTGGTTGATCCAGCCGCGTTGGTGCACGTCAGCTCATAGATATTGGATCCGTCCGTATTGGTCGGGATTGTAAAGGACCCCGCCAACGCTTTCGACCCACTCCAACCGCCAGATGCGGTGCAGGTGTCTGCGTTCGTCACGGCCCAAGTTAATGTCGAGGCTTGGTAGGTAATCGCGTCGGCGCGCGAAAGTGTAAGACTGACCGAGGGTTGGCGCGCGGCGCTGACTGCGGGTGATGAGGTGGATGAGCCGCAACCGCCACAAACCAGCAGCATAGCAGCGCTCGCGATGAATTGCTTCAGTCGCATACCGCATTCCTCACCCTCTCCGCGTCAGAAGAACCAAGTGGGGCCAAATTGGGATAAGCTAACTTGGTCCCATTATGAGGCCCACGATAACTCACGCTTGGAAAACCGAGTGGTGGCAGAGATCATTAGCCAATAGTGATCGACGGCATCTCGCGCTCCAACATGATATCGCGTCCCTTGCATGTACCGCCTGTCACATTCTTGTCCGCCGGGTTTGAAGATGCAATCTTCCAACCATTGGCTTCCTCGCTAGCGACGTCCGTGTTTGCGATTGTACAGGCCTGAGACACCTCGGCGCTATTATTATAGTATCCGTAGTTGGTGTAAGTGTATCCCGACGTCGACTCCCAAACGAGTTTGGTTTCCTTTTTGTAAGTGACCATCGGGATGGGGAGCGCGGCTTCCTGCTGCTTGCGTTTATCTATGTCCAGCTTCGCCTTGTACATCAGACCGCCATAACCTCCAGCGGCGGCGATGATAAGAAGTAAAGGGGTAATGAGTAACCATTTGTTTAAAGGCTTAGCGGCTACGATGCGCTGCTTTCGCTCTTCAAATTCTTGGTCATCCAACACGCCCAATTCTTTTAACTTATGAAGACGCTCAAGCTTTGACACCTTGTCGAAGAACATCCCAACCCCCTTGAAAAATGCGTTCAACCCTTAACCCTTGGAAAGAATATCCAGCGAAATCATTATTTTGCAATTGAAACAACACCCAAAAACTTGCATAGACTCGCTATCATGTCCAGAACTCTTTGACTAAGGGCTGAATAATTAGGGGTGGGTAATTTGCACAGGAAGCTAATCGTTACGACGCTGCTTTTTGCCGTTCTTGGCTGCCAAGAAGAGCAAAAGCCCATCCAGTTGCCTTCAGGGATCTGGAACTGCCGCACAGCTATTCTCGATCGGGGATCCGAGGAGAATGTCACTTTTAAACTGAAAATTGATGGCAGCCGATATTCCTTTCCGGAAGGCGACCCCACCTATAAACAGCAAACAGTTACTCGCGAAGAGGGTAAATACCCGCCGCGCACCGGTCAACTTTCGGTTGGCCCGGCGCGCGACTTTGACAAAAACATTAATCCTCCGACCGGTTCGCGCACACACATCTTGCTGCTTGACCGCGAAACGCCTTCCCAATCTAAGTGGTTTTATGTTGAGTATAACGGTTCGCGGCCAGCCGAAATTTTCTATTTAGACGCAGCCGTTTTCAAGGAACCCCCGCCCTATGACGGGATTTTCCGATCAGCGCGGTGCCGTCTTGGGTAAGGCCATGACACGCCGCCTAAGGGGTCTGGGACTCTCTCTCATTCCATCACTGATACTAGTATCTGGCTGCAACAAGGTCGATTTTGACTGCAATTCTGCGGAAGCGAAAGCGGCACTGATAGCGGCCGCCAAAAAAGATGTGACCCGCGAGATCGCAGAGAACATTAAGGCCATTCGGGAGTCGAACCCTGAAGCGTCGAATTTCGGCGGTGGGATGGTCAAACAGCTTGTCGACAAGTTCAATTATGAGCTAACCGCCGTCACGGAAGTTTGGCAGAATGATGCGGGCGACCAAAAGTCTTGCCGTGGCACGCTGGCCATAACGGTCGATCCGGACATTGTACGCAAGGCCGATGAAGGTAGAGCCGTGCTGGACCTGAACACTGTGGCTGATTTGTCAGCCCAGAGCGCAGTGGAATTTGATGCAAAGTCGCGTTTTTCCCAAGAGATCGATTTTGGCATAAACAAAGTCGACAATAACCGCGCCATTTCGGCTGAACCCGGAACAAACTTCACGCTCTTCGATGTGGCAGGTGAATTGGGTGCATACCAGTCGTTGTCTGCCTCACTCGTGAGAAACAAGAAAGATGAGACGAACCGCGAATTACAGGCGCAGACCGAACAGCAAAAGGCGGCCCTTGACCTTGCAAGGGCAGAAAACCGTGCGGCCGTGCAAGCCGTTCAGGAAATCTGGTCGGCCCTAGAGGCAACCGTTCGCTCTGATTTGCTTACGCGTCAGCGCGCTTGGATCCGCAAGAAAAATGCTGACTGCCGCCTTGAAAGCATCAACAGCAGCGAAAGTGCCGCCGACATTGTTCTAAATCAGATTAACTGCGACACTCGGGCACAGATTGAGCGGGCAGATTGGTTGCGCCCCTATCTGCCAGCGCAAGAATATTAGGCTCTTGATGTTTATGTAGAGGGGGCGCTGAGCGACCTCTCCTTCCTGCTATGATGGCTTGCGCTAAAGCGGCCTGGGCGGAAGAAGTCATGTCAAATCGGGCAATTGGAAACACGTTGCAGTGATCCAAACCCTCCCCAAAACTGGGCTAAAATTCTGCAGACTCGCCATTGCATCTGGAATATGCAACTCTCTGATATAGTTCATAAATAAGACGTGAGGGGGCCTGGTTGGACGAGCTTTTGCAAAGGTCAGGCCACTTGTCTGGGCTGACGCCGGATGCATTCGCGCAATTGGCGGCAGCGGCAGACCCATTTGCCATTGACCGCGGACAAACCCTGTTCCGGCAGGGCATGGCAGCCGATGCCCTCTATATTGTCAAAAGCGGCGCGCTGGAGATTATGACGCGCATCCCCGGCGATACCGCGGCTACGGTCAGCACAATCGGGCCCGGCGAAGTCGTCGGTGAGTTCGCTCTTCTCGATGACGGCCTCAGGTCAGCGAGCGTGACAGCAGCCGAAGAGAGCACGGGATTGCGCATTCCAAAAGCGCGTTTCTTGGCGCTTCTGGCGGACGGAAAGCCGTGGACACTAGATCTGATCGACGCGTTAAGGTCTCTGGTTGCGCAGCGCACCCGCGCAACGCTGGCGCGGATTGCGACAACATCGCGTTATGACGTGCCATCCTTGCGTACCCCCTCTCCAGGCGGCGACATCGGCACAATAGACGATGGAACGCCCCTCTTCGCAGCTCTGGGGCGGTTCGAGGAGCTGGGCGCAGAGGGTGCTGCTCTCTTGGCGTCCAAAGGGACTTACCTCACAATCCCACGCGGCTCCCGTATATCAGAGGCCGAAAGCGCGCGCCACACCCTGACACTCGTTCTGCGCGGCGCATTGCGGTCATTCCTTCCGCGCGATGAGGGGCAAGAGCAAATCATGGTGCATGGGCCGGGCGAAATGACGGGCCTGGTCGGTTTGTTTGATGGCACCCCGCACCCGCTCGGGCTGGAGGCAGCGGAAAATGTAATCGCCCTGCAGCTCCCCCATATAGCCTTTGAAGAGATGCGCCGCAGCCCAGAGCCGCACGCCCTTGCCTTCTTTGCGGCCATTGGGCGGCAATTGGTCCGCGACCAGCGCCGGGCCAACCGCCATCTCGGTCGGGCGGTGTCACTCGAACAATTCAACCAATATGCGGGCGGGGGCACACTCTAATGTGCAGGATCCTTTCTTACCTCGGCAGCCCAGTTCTGCTCGACCATTTGCTCTATGCGCCAGATTCATCGCTGCTCAATCAAACGACGGCAGCGCAGATGCTCTCGATGCTCAACCTTGCCGGGTTTGGAATGGCGGCGTGGGACCCATCGAGCCACGAACCGCATATGCCCTATCGCTATCGCACGACGCAGGTCGCTGTGTTTGATCGCAATCTCAAAGAATTGGCGAGCAAGCTGCAGGTCGGCGCGCTGCTGGCCCATATCCGCGGCGTGCCGATGACATACACGGTGCAGGTCAATGAGCAAAATGTGCACCCGTTTCGTTTCAACAATGTCCCGCTGGCCATGGCCCATAATGGCGATCTTGCAGGCTTTCGAGAGATGCGCTTCGATCTTTTGCCGCATGTCCGCCCTGAATTCGCCCAAGCCATTTCCGGCTCAACCGATAGCGAATGGATCTACGCGCTGGTTGCCTCCGCCCTGCCCGATCCAGGTGCGATCAATGCGCCCGAAGCAATTCTCGCCGCGATCCGCCAGGCGCTGACCATAATCCGCACCGTGCGTGATCAGCACGGCATCACCCGCTCATCGTCCGCCAATTTAATGTTCTGCGACGGCGTTAACCTTGTCGCTGTGCGTTACACGTTTGACTTTGGCCGGTTTGAGGCCAGCCAATTGCAGGGCACGACCGACTTTCTGTCCATGTGGTACAGCTTTGGCGCAGATTACGGCCTGCATGATGGGGAGTGGAAGCTGACGGGCGGCGCCTCTCAAGCGGACAGCATCGTTGTTGCCTCAGAGCCGCTTACGCGCGACTTTGCGACGTGGATTGAGGTGCCGGAATATTCCGCCCTTGTCGTGCGCAGCGATGGATCACGTCGCTTTGCGGAGATCCACGCGCTGGACGTTTAGTCAATCATCGGCGCACAGGTGACCGCCACTTAACATACGCAATTGCGCCAAGAGCAGGCGCGTTGCGGTGGGGTCGGCAGAGCTATATCAACGCCCCATAGACCCTAACGATATCAAGTGGAGATGAGCCCGCCATGCCAAAGATAAAGATGCTTGCAGCCGCAGTGACGCTGTCGCTCGCTTTGCCCGCCCTGGCGGCCGCCGATACGGGGAGCAGCTTGCCCGCGACATCGCTTTGGCATGGCGGGACGATCCTGACGATGGACGGCAACAGCCCCCATAGCGTCCAAGCCGTTGTCGAACGTGGTGGGAAGATCCTCTATGCTGGGGCCGAGGCGAAGGCGCGCAAGCTGGCGGGCAAGCAGGCAATCGACCGCGACCTCAAAGGGGCCACCATGCTGCCGGGCTTTGTCGATGCCCATTCGCACTTTGCCATGGCGATGCAAGTCGGCAGTGGCGTCGACTTGCAATCCCCCGACCAACCCGTGGTTGATGTTGCCAGCCTGATGTCCGCGCTCCGCGCTGGGATTGAGACCCGCCACATTGCGCCCGGTGGCTGGGTGATTGCTTGGCAATATGACGAGAGCAAGTTTGCCGAAAAACGTCATGTAACCCGGGCGGAGCTTGATGCGGCATTGCCCGACTATAAGGTGGTCCTCATTCACTTCACCGGCCATGGGCTGGTGGCAAATGGCGCAGCGATGGCGGCCGCTGGCATCACCGACACCACACCCAACCCGCCCGGCGGGGTAACCTTGCGCGACGCCGTGGGCAAACCGAACGGCGTGTTCTTTGAAAATGCCGCCTACCCTATTTACCTGAAACTGCCGCAACTCACGTCCGAACAGCGCCTCTCCGCACTGGAGGCAGCGCAGCGCAAATATGCCAGCAATGGCTTTACCCACGCGCAAGATGGCGCCGCGAACCTTTCCGATGTCGACTTTTTCTTGAGTGCACCTGCGCAGGCGCGCCTAAAGCTCGACCTCGCGGTGCTGCCCACCAGTCAAAATCTCGATGCCCTTCTCAAGCGCGAGACTGTGACATTTGGACGCTATCAGGGCAGTGTGAAGCTGGAAGGAGTTAAATTCGTTCTGGATGGTTCCCCCCAGGCACGCACGGCGTATTTCACGCGCGATTATGCCAATGGCGCGCCCGATGGCCACCACCCTTGGCACGGCACGTCTAATTTGACGCAAGAGCAGTTTATTGCCGATGCTGCGCGTGCGCATGCAAAGGGATGGCAACTGTTCGTCCATGCCAATGGCGATGCCGCAATCGACATGGCCATTAAGGGGTTTGAGGCGATCGGCATCACGGCAAAGGACAATGCCCGCCCGGTGGTGATCCATTCGCAGTTTCAGCGCCCGGACCAGCTTGCCGCCTATCAGAGGATCGGCGTCGGCCCAGCCTATTTCAGCAACCACACTTTTTATTTCGCGGACACACACCGCAGCAACTTCCCGCGTGAGGTTGTTGATTTCATTAGCCCTTTTCAGGCAGCCCTCAAGGCTGGCCTGCGCCCTTCAAACCATTCGGACGCGCCCGTCACCCCGCTGGACCCCATGGCGCAGCTGTGGAGCAGCATGACCCGCCTGTCGCAGACCGGGGTTGTGAGCGGGCCTGAACAGCGCCTGTCCGCTTGGGAAGGCCTCCAAATGCTGACCACTGGCCCAGCCTGGCAGATTTTCGAGGAGAACCGCAAAGGCCGGATCAAGGCCGGGCTGCTTGCCGACTTTGTCGTGCTGGATAAGAACCCGCTCACTACCCCCGTCGATCAAATCCGGAACATCAAACTGCTGGAAACGGTCAAGGAAGGCGAGAGCATTTGGCGGCGACAGAATTGAGACTGCGTCTCTTAAACTGGGGGACAAGCGGCGCAGGGCCGCGTCAGCCGATCCCGCGGGCGGCGGCGTGACCCTCCCAGATTGCATGAAGCATGTCGCGGGGCTGACGGGCATCACCAATTAATGTGAGGTTCTTCTGTGTGCCCGCCAGCGCCTCGAACAGCGCGCGCAGCGGCTGGTTCGGCGTAACCAGCACGACAACATCCGCCGGGATCACACGGGTGAGTTGCGGGGCCCCCAAATGCGGGCGAACAAGCACATCGCCTTTTTGGATCTCGACCAAATGGTGGCGCGTGACCTCCTCAAATCCGCCCATCTGGATGAAGCGTTCATAGGCGGGCCAGGTTCGCTCATTCTTATCGCCAATCGCCGCAGACGGGGTAACGAGGCGCACCGCCATCCCCTTGGCCAGCAAGGCCTCAACGGCCGCAAGGCCTTCATAGTCCCCAACAGTATCGAGGACGACCGCTGTTTGGCCCCAGTCGCGCGGCTGGCGCAGGACGTCAATTGCCGAGACGACATGCGCTTGATCTGTGCCCGGCACGGCGTGGCTTGGGAAGCTGTGCTGCCGCGCATCCATTCGGGGGAGCGACCCTGTGGCGACGATCACATGATCTGCAGCTTCGGCCATAATGTCTTCCGGCTCGACATAGGTGTTGAGCCGAACGTCGACGCCAAGGCGATAGATTTCTGCTTCAAGCCAAATGGCGATATCGCCGAACCCGGCACTGTGCGGCGCGCGGCGGGCGACATTGAGCATGCCGCCAAGTTCTGCGCTCGCCTCGCACAAGGTGACCTTATGGCCTTTAAGTGCGGCAATACGGGCCGCTTCCATGCCGCCGGGGCCACCGCCGACCACCAGCACTTTCTGAGGAGAAGATGCGGGGGTGATGAAGTCCTCATCATAGCTTGCTTCAAGGCCCGCAGCCGAACCGCCCGCCCCGGCGCTGCTGGTTGCAGCCGATGCAGGGGCGCACGTCCAGCGCCTTTCCGGCGCGGGTCTTATTGACCAGATCGGGGTCCGCAATTTGGGCGCGCACCATTGAGATGAGATCGGCCGCGCCACTGCGCAGCAATTGTTCGGCATCGTCAAGCGTGCGGTAGCGCCCGGCAAGGAGGCGCGGGACGCTGGCAACCGAGGCGATTTCCCCCGACGATGGCACTTCATAGCCCGTGGGGTTCTGCATCGCCCCGACCATCGTATCCATGCGATAATAATCGCCGCGCGACACGTTGACCATGTCGATCAGGCCTTCGGCTTCCAGCGCGCGCAGGACTTTCTGGTTTTCGGCAATGTCGATGCCGCCGGGCATATCGCTGGCGGCGAGCCGGACACTGATCGCCAAGTCACGGCCCACCGCCGCGCGGATTGCCCGCAGGACTTCCAACAGAAAGCGGATGCGATTTTCAAGGGGCCCGCCCCATTGATCGGTGCGGTCATTGTAGAAGGGAGAGAGGAATTGCTGGGGCAAATAGCCGTGGGCCGCATGCACCTCCACCCCGTGGAGGCCACCGCTGCGGGCATCGACCGCGCAGTTTGCATAGGCGGCAATCACCTCTTGGATCATCCCCTCGGTCATGCGCATGCCGACCATGCCCATCATTCCGGGAATATCAGAAACGGCCCAGCCCGGCCCGCCATCAATCGCCGGGTAGAGATTGCCGCCGTGCCATAATTGCGCAAACACCTTCATGCCCGTGGGTTCGCTGGCCGCCATGAGCCGACGATAATCGTCCACAATGGCGTCATGGAAAAGGCTGAAGGGGAATAACATACTCGACGGGTGGACGCTGGCCGCGCCCAATATGGTCAATCCACACCCGCCCCTCCCGCGCCTGGCGTGATAGGCGATATAGTCATCGGTCATCCGCGGCGACATTTCGAGCCCGCCATGCGCCGTGCGCACCACCCGATTGGGGAGCAGAACCGGGCCGACCTTCAACGGCTCAAAGACTTTCCGCAGCGCCATTGGGCCCCCTCATCTTTTTAATTCGGTAAAG
>RFSU01000080.1 GCA_009923795.1 Sphingomonadaceae bacterium | reverse complement strand
ATAACCTAGGTTATTGCAAAGGCAATAGGCGATGTGGGCGCGGGCTGTGTCAGAAATTCGGGAAATTTTTGCAAAGCCATTGGCCAAATCTGATCTCATGTTAGAAAGGGGCTGATCTTTAAGGAAGAATAACCCCATGAATATTGCTGAAGCCGTTGCCACACGTCGTTCCATTCGTGCTTTTCAGGATAAGGCCGTCCCGGCAGAAACGCTGCGGCGCGTGCTAGATCAGGCGCGCATGGCGCCGTCTGGATGTAACTTCCAACCTTGGGAAGCGACTGTCCTTGCTGGCGCGCCGTTAAAGACCCTGCAAGAGCGGTTGCTGGCCAGTCAGCCCGATAGTCCGCTGGAATATGATTTTTCTGCCCCCGGACAACATGAAAAATATCAGTCTCGGCTGCGTTCGCTCGGCGCGCGTATGTATGAATCCATGGGGATCATGCGTGATGATGCGGAGCAGCGAGCGTCCTTTGCACAGGCCAATATGGTCTCCTTTGGAGCACCTGTCTTGCTCTTGTGCCACTTCCCGAAGTTCATGAAGGAACCCCAATGGTCAGATGTCGGCATGTGGTTGCAGACGATCATGCTGCTGCTGCGCGGCGAAGGCCTCGACACCTGCCCGCAGGAATATATGGGCATGTATGGCCGAACCATTAAGGATCAGCTCGGCCTTTCGGATGACACTCTGCTATTCTGCGGCCTTGCCATCGGCTGGCGCGCGGAAGATGCCCCGACGAACAATTTTGTTCGGGAGCGTGTTCCGTTGGAAGACCATATTACGTTTCTTGGGATCGACTAAGGATCGGTATTCCTGGGCGGGGGAGGTGCGACTATCGCACATGACCCCGCCGGGACTTAGCCGATTGAGAGCTTGCCATGTTCCAGCTTTGGCAGAACGTATCGGGCGAACATGTCGCACTCGCTCATATGCGGATAGCCGGACAGGATGAAGGCATCGATGCCAAGCGCCTGATAGGCACGCAGCTTTGCCAGCACCTGATCGGGATCGCCGACAATGGCCGCGCCACAGCCTGATCGCGCCCGGCCGATGCCAGTCCACAAATTGTCCTCAATATAGCCGTCATCACAGGCCGCTGCCCGCAATTCTGCCTGGCGCGCAACGCCAAAAGTCTGCGCGTCCAAAGACTTACCGCGAATTTCGGCACCCTTGTCAGCATCCAGCTTGGAGAGAAGGCGCGTTGCATAGTCGCGGGCCTCTGCTTCTGTTTCTCGCACGATGACGTGGGCGCGAAAGCCGTATTTTAGGGTACGGCCGCGTTTGGCGGCACGGTCGGTCATATCAGCGATCAGATCCTTGGCACCAGACAGGGTTTCTGGCCACATCAGATAAACATCG
Source organism: Sphingomonadaceae bacterium (assembly GCA_009923795.1). Lineage (GTDB taxonomy): Bacteria > Pseudomonadota > Alphaproteobacteria > Sphingomonadales > Sphingomonadaceae > Aquisediminimonas. The sequence continues at coordinate 8,454 of RFSU01000080.1, read as the reverse complement.
CACCCTTCGGCAGCCGCCTCGCGCGCGGCGGGGGAGAGGCCACCAAAGTAAAGCGGTGGGCATGTGCCCGACAGCGTGCTGACGCGCGCTGGATCAAGATCGAACTGATAAAATTCCCCCTGATGGCTCAGATGCTCCCCATTGAGCAGCGTCTCAAGGATCTTCATCGCCTCAACGGTTCGGGTGATTGTCGGCGCAGGAATAATATGGCATTATTAATGCCATTAAATTTATTGCGAAAGGAAAATCCATGAAAGTCTTGCGCACTCCAGATGCTGCCTTTTCCAAGATCACCGACTTTCCCTATGCTCCGAACTATCTTGAAATCGTCAATCCCGATGACGGAACGCCTTTGCGGATCCATTATGTCGATGAGGGGCCACGCGATGCGCCGATTGTGTTGATGATGCACGGAGAGCCGAGCTGGTGCTATCTCTATCGGCACATGATTGGCCCGGTGGTTGCCGCTGGCTATCGCGTGATCGCACCCGATCTCATCGGCTTTGGCAAATCGGACAAGCCGACCAAAAAGACCGATTATAGCTATGCCCGCCATGTCGGGTGGATGCGTCAATGGGTCGAAGCGCTTGATCTTACCAATATGCGACTGGTCTGTCAGGATTGGGGGTCGTTGATCGGCCTGCGCCTTGTCGCCGAAATGCCGGATCGCTTTTCTGGCGTCGTGCTGTCCAATGGCGGCCTGCCCGAAGGCGGACCGGCCCCGCGCGCCTTTGCCATTTGGCGCGCCTTTGCAAAGTGGAGCCCAATTTTTCGGATTGGCAGGATCGTCAATATGGGGGCGCAAAGCGCGCTCAGTACCGCTGAAATTGCGGCCTATGATGCGCCTTTTCCGGATAGCCGTTATAAAGCTGGCGCGCGCGTTTTTCCAAGTTTCGTTCCGTTTGAGAATAATGTCGCGGTTCCAGATCAGAAGCGTGCATGGAAGGTGCTTGACCAATGGGATAAGCCATTTCTATGCTGCTTCAGCGACGGTGACCCTGTGTCGCGTGGCGGTGAAATGCGTTGGATTGGTCGCGTTCCCGGAACGGCTGGTCAGCCGCACAGGACGCTCAAAGGGGGGCATTTCATTCAGGAAAATGACCCGCAAGGCTTTGTGAAAGCAATTTTGGAGGTTGTGCCGAAATGAAGGTTTTGAGAACGCCCGATGCCGCCTTTGCGGAAATCCAAGGTTTTCTCTTTCCTCCGCACTATCTTGAAATCGCCGATCCCAAAGACGGGACGCCCTTACGTATTCATTATGTCGATGAAGGGCCACGTGACGCATCGCCGATAGTGTTGATGCATGGCGAACCAACTTGGTCCTATCTCTATCGCAACTTCATTTCGCCGCTGGTTGCAAAGGGGCATCGTGTGATCGCCCCCGATCTGATTGGCTTTGGCAAGTCAGACAAGCCGGCCAGCCGGGATGATTATAGCTATGAACGCCATGTTGCTTGGATGAGCGATTGGCTGACCCAGCTTGATCTGCGCGATATCACGCTGTTCTGCCAAGATTGGGGTGGGCTGATTGGCTTGCGCCTTGTCGCGGCCTTCCCCGATCGCTTTGCGCGACTGGTGATTTCAAACACCTATCTGCCTATAGGCGAGAACATTGGGCCGGGGTTCGATGCTTGGCGCGCCTTTAGTCAGGCGACGCCCGAGTTTAAGACGAGCCGGATCGTTGATGGCGGATGCGCCCGTGATCTGACTAGTTCCGAAATCGCAGCCTATAATGCCCCCTATCCGGATGAAAGCTATCAATCTGGCGCGCGGCAATTCCCGCTCTTGGTGCCCATCACGCCGGAGCACGCCTCAGTTGCCGAGAATAAGGCCGCTTGGACGGTTCTGGAGGCCTTCACCAAGCCTGTGCTCACCTGTTTCGGGGATCAGGATAGGGTGCTGGGGCATCTCGATACTGAGGTGCAACGGCGGATCCCCGGGGCCAAAGGCCAGCCGCATCGCCGGATCAATGCCAGCCATTTCTGTCAGGAAGATTGTGCCGAAGAGCTTGTCACGCTGATCGACGATTTTACACGAGTTTAGGAGAAACCCATGAACGTCACCAATCAAGTCCATCCCAGCGGCGAACAGGCCAAGACGTTCTTCGGTGGCGAAGATGATGGGCCGATGTGCATGGTCAACTTGCTCAAGTTTAAGGACAAGGCGACCTATGCCGATGGTTCTGAACCGGACCTTTCTGGACGGGACGCCTATCTGCGTTACGGTGCCGGGGTTCAAGCTTGTATCGGATCGGTCGGCGGCAAATCGCGTTTCTCTGGCCAGGTTACCGACCTGATGATTGGCGAGGTAGAGGAGTTGTGGGACATGGTGGCGATTGTCGAATATCCTTCACGCGCGGCCATGCTGCAGATGCTGCAATCCGCCGAATATCAGGCCATTACCAAACATCGTGATGCGGGCCTTGCGGGGCAGTTGAATATCCGGACGAAGGCGGCCGACTGATGAAGCGCTGGCAGAAGGCGGCGCTTGTCGCAACCGCGGGTGTCGCCGCCTTGGGGGCCGCTGGCTATCTCAATCGGACAGAGTTGATCCTCACCCTTGCCAAATATCGCAGCCAGATGGTGGTAGCGCCAAATCACCCAATTGCTTGGCAAAAGGGGCCGGATACTGCCGCTGTGTCCCCAGATAAGCGCCCGCCAAACATCGTCTTCATCTTGTTTGACGATCTGGGCATCAATGATCTCTCGACCTTTGGTGGTGGGATTGCCGGGGGGCGGGTGCCGACGCCCAATATCGACCGTCTGGCAACAGACGGGGCCATCTTCACACAATCCTATGCTGGCAATGCAACGTGCGCGCCCTCGCGCGCGCAGCTTTTGACCGGGCGCTATTCGACGCGCACGGGTTTTGAATACACGCCGACGCCCAATGGCATGCCACGGATCGTGGGGATGGTCTCTAGCCAGATCCGGCCTGACCTTCCGCCTTCAGAATATCATCCAGAGGCCGCTGCAAATTCACCGCCCTATGAAGCTCAAGGTTTACCAAGTTCTGAGGTCACGATTGCCGAAGTGCTTCAGAAACGGGGCTACCACACGGTTCATATCGGTAAATGGCATTTGGGAACGACCAAGCAATATGGTCCGAACAATCAGGGGTTTGATGAAAGCCTGAATATGGAAGGCATGTTGCACCTTCCTGAAGACGATCCCAATGTCGTCAACGCTAAGGTGGATTTCGATCCAATTGATCGCTTCCTCTGGGCGTCAGCCCATTATGCTACCAGCTATAATGGCGGCAAGAAGTTCGCGCCCGGCGGCTATTTGGCCGATTATTGGACGGATCAGTCGTTGAAAGTGATTGAGGCCAATCGCAACCGGCCGTTCTTCCTCTATCTTGCTCATTGGGGTATCCACACGCCGCTTCAGGCGACCCGCGCGGATTATGACGCGGTGGGTAATATCGGATCGCATAAGTTGCGCGTTTACGCCGCCATGATCCGTTCACTCGACCGCAGCGTCGGTCGGATCATGGCCAAGCTCAAAAAAGAGGGGCTGGAGAAGAATACGCTGGTGGTGATTTCGAGTGACAATGGCGGGCCCGGCTATGTCGGGCTGAATGGATTGAATGCGCCCTATCGCGGTGGGAAGCTTAATTTTTTTGAAGGGGGTATTCGTGTGCCGCTCTTCATGAACTGGCCCGCGCGGATCCCTGCGGGAACCCGAAGCAATTTGCCAGTTGGCCATGTTGATGTGATGCCCACTTTGGCCGCCGCTGGTGGGGCATCGCTGCCTGCTGGTGTCACGATTGACGGGCGCAATTTGTTGCCGGCCGTGACCGGCCAGGGCAAGGTTGACCGCGCGAACGCGCCCCTTTTTTGGAATAGCGGCTATTATAAAGTGGTGCGCGCGGGCAATTGGAAGCTGCAGGTCAATGAAAAGCAGGGCAAGACCTGGTTGTTCAATCTTGCCACAGATCCTACAGAGAAAGTCAATCTCGCGTCCAAGAACACGGTGAAGCTCGCCGAGCTACAAGCGATCCTTGCCGCGCATCATCGAGGGCGTAAGCCCCCGCTTTATGCGAGCACGACCGACATGGCGGTGATGGTCGACAAGACATTGGCCGAGACATATAAACCCGGCGATGAGTTCATCTATTGGCCGAATTGAGACATGGGTGAAGGGGCGACTTGGCTAGGATCAGCGACAATACGATCCTTTATCCTTTTGTCGTTGCTGCTTGCTGGCCCCAGTGTTGCGGCTGACCCCGCGACCGTTGCGGTCGCATTTGATCAAAAGACGATCCGCCCTGTGCTTTTAGAGGGGCTGGCAGACCGCGCAACAGGCCGTGAAGTCACAGCCGATGATCCCGTGCGGATCGCCTCAATTTCGAAGCTTGTGACCGCGCTTGGCGTGATGCGGCTGGTCGATCAAGGGACGCTGACCCTTGATCGAGATGTCTCTGACTATCTTGGCTGGCGATTGCGCAATCCGGCTTTTCCCGATGCACCTATTACGTTGCGCTTGTTGCTGAGCCACCAATCAAGCCTGAGAGACGGCGGCGACCTTTACATCATCCCGCTCGATCTGACCTTGCAGGATCGGCTTGCCGATCTGGCTATGTGGCACACAGAGCATGGCGGTTTGCCTATAGCAATATCAACTTTCCCGTGGTCGCCAGCATCATCGAGCGCGTCACGGGCGAACGCTTTGACGCGGCAATCAGCCGACTGGTGCTCAAACCGTTGAAGCTTGACGCCTGCTTCAATTGGGGCGCGGGCTGTTCGGCTGACGCTGTTCGCAATGCAGTGGTGCTCTACCGCGCCAATGGCGATGTGGAGCGCGACGATCTCAAGGGGCAGGCTCCGCTTTGCCCGGTTGTCCCGGCGCAGGATGGCTCTTGCGATCTCTCGCGCTATCAACCGGGCGCGAATGGGTCATTGTTTAGCCCCCAAGGTGGCCTGCGCATTTCAATGAATGATCTTGCCCGGATCGGCCAAATCTTAGCGAACAGAGACAAAACCTTTCTCTCTGCCCATTCCTATCGCGAGCTAACGCGAGCTCAGTGGCAGGCAAAGCCGGGGCCAAAAGGCGGGAATGGTGGCCTTGGCGGATATGGGGAGAGCAATGGGTTTTTCTGCTCCTATGGCCTCGGCTTGCAGTTGATCGGATCTGGCGCACCCGGCTGCCATGACGACCTGTTCGGGGATCGCACGCGGCGGATGGGCCATTCAGGCGAAGCCTATGGTCTGCGCTCTGGACTGTGGTGGAACCCGCGCACAAAACGCGGCGTCGCCTTTTTTACCAGCGCCGTCCCTGATGATGCGCCGATTGGCCGCTCTGCCTTTACAGCGCGGGAAGAAGCGCTGGTGGCCCGCGTTCAAAGATAGGGCTTGTTAAAGCGGCTCTGCGCTATGGAATTTTCTGTCCCGCACTGACAGCCACAGGAACAGCAAAAGCAACGGCACACAGACGAGGCTCGCATAATGTTCGGGCGGATGATGGCCGCTTATGGGAACGTGTTTCACCCAGGCAGACCAGCTGAGCAACAGGCGCTCGATCAGGCTCACCAGAAGGAAGAGCGGAACCAGCGTGCGGTATCGCAGGGCGACGATCAAGGTCACGACGCCGTGCGCAATTTGCGTGGCACCTGCCCAGGCGAACATTGCGAAAATCATCGTCGGATTATGGCTCAGGTCTAACCGCGCGATTGTGCCTGCGCCGCCATCGGGAAGGAAGGAATGGATCATCCCGGGAATAATCCAACCGATGGCGTAAACGGTCAGGCCCCAAGCGGCATAGCGGGATCCGCGATATTGACTATTGGTGCTTGGCGGCAGGAAGAGGGTCATCCAGCACAGCTCAACAACGCCAAATGCGCCAATGCCGCGATCAGGGCGAGCACCAGTGCAACCGTCAAGCGCGGGCTGAGGTAGAAGGATAAAACCCGTTGCGTCGGGAAGGAAAAGGTCGCCAGCGTGCCGAGCAGCTTATCTGGATGCCCTTCCATAAAGGCCGGGTCCATGACCAACTTTAACATGTCACGGCGGCTGCGGTACCGCATCAGGCCGAAGATCGTCCATTCGGGATCCGCCTCGGTATTCCAGGCATCGACATAGCCGCCCACTTTACGACCGACGATGCCCGGATGGCCGCCATTGCGAAACAGCACGGGCATGAAGCGCTTGGAATACCGCTTGAGCAGCTCAAAACCTTGAACCATTTGGCCCGTCTTTGGGTCTTCAACCTGCCCCATTTCTGCCTTGACCAGATTGAGCATCACGAATTCACGGCCATCATCGGCTTCTAGGAAAGCGCGCATAACCTCTTGGCTGTTTCCTGTGCCTTCAAAGCGGCCAGCCATTTGCGTCAGAAAGGCTTCAATCTCAGAAGGCTTTAGCGGGCCAGACCAATTATCATACCAGAGCCGAAATACCCCGTAAGTCAGCAGGGCCGCGCCCCAGATGATCCAGCCCGACATATTCTTATTCTCCCTCTTTCTTGGCAGGTTCCGCGTCGCGACGTGCCTTTGCCGCAGCCTGACAAGCAGGAGATGTTTTTTTGATATTATCAATCAGGCAGGCACGAATTTTATCGCGGTCAAAACTTGCCAATTCAGCAGCGCAGTAAGTGCGGATGTCCGGCATGCACGCAACGCGCACATCCTCTTGTGCCAAGGCAGGAGCGGAAGAAAATAGCAGAGCAGCCGTTGGCCAAATCATCATGTTTCGTGTCATAAAAATCTCTCCCCATCGGATAATGTGAACTTACTGGCATATAGCATGCCAAAAGGCGCTTGCAATTGGCGTCGTTCCTCGATCTTGCCTTGCGACGGGCAAGGGGAGGCGCTACTCATCTGTCTTCTCAAAACCCGATAGACTGGGATAAATTGGACAAGCGAGAAATCTTTGCCTTTCTGGCTGATTGCTCGACACGTGGACGGCGTGCGGCGCTTGTCTCTCTGGTCAGCGCATCAGGGTCCTCCATGCGAGAACCGGGCGCGCACATGGCAGTTGCCGATGATGGCAGCTTTGTCGGATCTTTGTCGGGCGGCTGCATAGAGCGGGCAGTGGTGGCTGAAGCCTGCGAAGTGATTGCCGAAGCGCGCGCCCGCGTCACGCGGTTTGGGCAAGGGTCTCGCTACATCGACATCCGCTTGCCCTGCGGTGGTGGGGTTGACCTTCATTTTCAGCCACTGATCGATGGCGCGCTGGCCCAGCAGGCGCTTGGATCAATTGATGCGCGTCACCCTTTCTCCCTAGAATTGTCGACCGATACGTCTGTGCCGCGTTTTATTCCCAATTGGCACCCAACCAGTTGGAATGTTGACCTCGGGCTTGCCAGGGTTGGACATTGGCCAATCCCGCGATTGGTGATTGTCGGGCATGGCGAAGCCGTTTCCAAGTTGGCGTGGCACGGGCGCGCTTGGGGTGCCGAAATAAACCTTGTTACGCCGGATGCTGTGCTTGCTGATCGGCTGATGCACGATGGTTTCGAACCGAGAGTTATCCATTCGCCGAGTGACACATTAGCGCTGGTCAGCGATGCTTGGACGGCAATGATTTTCCTCTTTCACGATCATGATTGGGAACCGGCTTTGATCGCCCATGCCTTGGCGCGGCCGCATTTCTATATTGGCGCAATGGGCAGCAAGCGCGCGCACTCGGCCCGTTGCGCCGCGCTGCGCTTACGTGATGTGCCAGAGGCTGCGATTGATGGAATATCATCGCCCATAGGATTATTTCATTCGGTGCGCGATCCTGCGACATTGGCTATATCAATCTTGGCAGAAATCGCAGATCGCGTCCGCAATCATGGCGCTTTCATTGGCGCGAAACCCACTTTAATGAAACCCGAGATCCGGCAGATAGGATAAGGCAATGATAGAGACGACTGTGAACGGTAAACCGCAACGGCTCGACGTTGACCCGGCGACGCCCATTCTTTGGGTATTGCGTGAACAGCTTGGGATGACAGGCACGAAATTTGGTTGTGGTGTCGCGCAATGCGGGGCCTGCACGGCGCATCTGGATGGACAACCTATTCGATCTTGCTCGACGCCTATTTCTGAGGCGGACGGACGGAAGATCACAACGATTGAAGGTCTCGCGACGCCAGAGGGTGAATTGCACCCGCTGCAGCAAGCGTGGATCGACGAACAGGTGCCGCAATGCGGCTATTGCCAGTCTGGGCAGCTGATGAGCGCTGTGGCGTTATTGCGGGATAGTCCAAACCCCAGCGATGCAGAGATTGATGCCGCAATGTCGGGCAATATTTGCCGGTGCGGCGCCTATGGGCGGATCCGCAAGGCCATTAAGGCTGCGGCCTCAGGAACGGAGCGCTGAGCGATGAATAAATGGTCAAGGCGCGGCTTTATTGGCGCAGGCGTGCTTACGGGCGGGGCGCTCATCATTGGGGTCGCTGTACGGCCCGGCAACCCGGTGGAGAAGTTGCGCGGGAAGGTCGCGACGGGGGACGGGGAACTGTTGGTCAA
>RFSU01000079.1 GCA_009923795.1 Sphingomonadaceae bacterium | reverse complement strand
CACATTCAAAGATATTGCACACATCTTGCAGTCTTGCAGTGATAACGAAACGCGATTCGAGATCGAGTGTTATGACATTGGGCATCTCTACACCGCAGCGCATTTTATTGACCGCGGCTTGATCAAAGCGCCCTTCCTGATCCAATCTGTCTTTGGTATTTTGGGTGGCATTGGCCCTCATCCTGATGATGTGATGCATATGAAGCGCACGGCAGATCGGTTGTTTGGCGATGACTATGAATGGTCGGTGTTGGGCGCTGGTGCACGGCAGATGAGCATTGTTGCCATGGCCGCCTCGATGGGCGGCAATGTCCGCGTCGGTCTTGAAGATTCGCTGTGGGCCGGGCGCGGCAAGCTCGCCGAAACCAATGCCCAACAGGTTAGGATGGCGCGAGAGATCGTCGAGAATATGGGGCTTTCCGTTGCCACTCCCGATGAAGCGCGTGAAATTTTGGCGCTGAAGGGCGGGGACCGGACCAATATCTGACATGACCCCGGCTTGGAATCCCGATGAAGCCCGTGAGTGGCTGGCGCAGTTGGAGACGAGATCGCTTCCCGATTTGCTGATCCGTGCCGAGGCCATGACGCTGGCGGGGCATGGCACGGTTGTGACTTATTCTCGCAAGGTCTTTATCCCGCTGACCCAACTGTGCCGGGATGTTTGCCATTATTGCACTTTTGCGAAACGGCCATCGGAACTGTCGGCGCCGTTTCTGGATCTTGATCAGGTGCTGGCCATCGCACGGGCGGGCGAGGCCGCGGGCTGCCATGAGGCGTTGTTCACTTTGGGCGATCAGCCTGAGGCTCGCTACAGCGTCGCGCGCGACTGGCTGATAGCGCACGGCTATGCGAGCACACTGGAATATGTTGCTGCTGCGGCAAAGGCCGTGCTTTCGGAAACCACGTTGCTGCCGCACATCAATGCTGGGCTGATAGGCGCGGAGGATTATGCCTCGCTTCGGCCACTTTCCGCTTCGATGGGTCTCATGCTGGAAACCGCGTCCGACCGGCTTTGTGCGAAGGGGCTGCCACATTTTGGTTCGCCTGACAAAGTTCCCGCAGCGCGACTGGAGTCGATCCGGCTGGCGGGGGAGGCGCGGGTGCCGTTCACCACGGGGCTGCTGATCGGCATTGGTGAGACGCGGGCCGAGCGTGTGGAGTCGTTGCTCGCCATTCGTGATCTGCACGCGCGCTATGGTCATATTCAGGAAGTCATCATCCAGAATTTCCGCGCCAAAGATACGACGCAGATGGCGGGGGCAGACGAACCGCTGCTTGATGACCACCTGTGGACCATTGCTGCGGCTCGTCTGATCCTTGGACCATCCATGACGATTCAGGCGCCGCCCAATCTGCGCAAAGGCACGCTGGTGGAGCTGGTGCGGGCTGGCGTGAATGATTGGGGCGGCGTTTCGCCCGTCACACCTGATCACGTCAATCCGGAAGCGCCTTGGCCCCACCTCGATAAACTGGAAACAGAAACAGAAGCAGCGGGTCGGCATCTACGCCAGCGCCTTGCCATCGGTCCGGCCTATGCCCGATGTATCACACGCTGGGCAGATCCGGCGATTCACACATACATCCGCCGTGCAGTCGATGGGCGCGGGCTAGTGCGGGAGGTGAACTGGCATCCCGGGACAGGCAATGACGCGCCGGAGCTGCTGCCTTCGCTGGTCACGGGGCGTGATCCGCACATCGCCATTGCTCTGGGACTAGTTGAGCAGGGCGAAGAATTGAGCAAGGTGCAAATTGCGCGACTGTTCACTGCGGAAGGTCGCGATTTTGATGCCGTTCGGGCCTTCGCCGATGAACTGCGGCACGACCGGGTGGGTGACACGATCACCCACGTCGTCAACCGTAACATCAACTATACCAATATTTGCCTCTATCGCTGTGGCTTCTGCGCATTTTCCAAGGGCAGCACCCGCAGCGAGCGTGGCCCGGCCTATAATATCGATCATGCCGAAATTGCCCGTCGGACGATTGAAGCGTGGCAACGCGGGGCAACTGAAGTCTGCCTGCAAGGCGGCATCCATCCCAGCTACGACGGGTTCACCTATCATGGCATCGTCGCAGCGGTGAAGTCCGCTGTGCCAGACATGCACGTCCATGCCTTTTCGCCGTTGGAGGTGCATCATGGTGCGACCACGTTGGGGTTGTCCTATGAAGACTATTTGGCAGATCTGAAGACTGCCGGGCTTGCTACACTGCCCGGCACTGCAGCGGAAATCCTGTCGGACGATATTCGGGCGATCATCTGCCCGGACAAGGTGGATACGCAGCAATGGCTGGCGGTGATGCGTGCGGCCCACCGGGTCGGTCTGAAATCAACCGCGACAATCATGTTCGGCCATGTCGAAACCTATGCTCATTGGGCGGAGCATCTGCTACAACTGCGTTGGCTTCAGGCGGAAACAGGCGGCTTTACAGAGTTTGTGCCTCTGCCCTTCGTCCATATGGAAGCTCCCAACTGGCGTAAGGGGCAGACGCGGTCAGGCCCGACATGGCGTGAAGCGGTGCTGATGCATGCGGTTGCGCGCATCGCGCTGGACGGAGCGATTGCCAATATCCAGACGAGTTGGGTCAAGCTTGGCCCGGACGGAGCAGCAGCGATGCTGCAATCCGGAGCCAATGATCTGGGTGGCACGCTGATGGATGAATCCATCACCCGCGCTGCCGGCGGCGTGAATGGCCAGATTTTTGATGTACCGCAGATGCAGGACCTCGCCCGGTCTTTGGGACGCCCCCTGATGGAACGCGGCACGATTTATGGCCAGCCCGTCGGGCAAATGGCCTACGCAGATTAACGATAGGAAAACGGCATGAGTAATGTGATCGCCATCATCGGCGGAACGGGCAATCTTGGCAGCGCGCTGGCTTGGCGGCTGGCGCGCGCAGGGCGGCAAGTGATCATCGGGTCACGCACGGCAGAGAGTGCATCTGACAAGGCGGCGGAGCTTGGCCATGGGCTGACCGGCAGGGTCAATGCCGATGCGGCTGCGGCGGCTGATTTGGTAATCATTGCCCTTTGCAGCACAAGCCGCAACCCTTGAGGACATCAAGCCCCATGTCGCCGGCAAGATTGTGGTAGATACGACTGTGCCGCTCGTCCCGCCCAAAGTTATGCGGGTCCAGCTTCCGGCGCAAGGCTCGGCGGCGGCGACGGCTGCTGCAATTTTGGGGGAGGGTGTCCGGCTCGTCTCCGGTTTCCACAATGTCGCCGCACATAAGCTGGCGCAGGACATTGATGTTTCGTGCGATATCCTGATTTTCGGGGATGAGAAGGCCGCACGGGCCGAAGTGGTTGCGCTGGCCGATGCAATTGGCCTGCGCGGTATTCATGCAGGTGCGTTGGTCAATTCCGCCGCGGCTGAGGCGATGACGTCGCTCCTTATTTTCATCAATAAAAATTATCAGGTGGATGGCGCTGGCATCCGCATTACAGCGGATTTGAAGCCCCTCGATTGAGCCAGCCATGATCCAGATTATACCCTTGACCGGCCTGCCTGAAATCCGGGCGGGAGATGATCTGCCCCTGATCCTCGCGGCGCATCTGACGGACGCAAATCTGCGGTTGTTTCCCGGGGACGTTCTGGTTGTAACGCAAAAGATTGTTTCAAAGGCAGAGGGCCGTTTTGTCGATCCCGCCAGCATCACGCCATCGCCAGAGGCCGTCGCGCTTTCCGAGGAAGTTAACAAGGACCCAGCCTTGGTCGAGCTGGTCCTTCGTGAATCGAGCGCAGTTGTGCGCAAGGCGCCGAATATTCTCATCACCCGGCACCGGTTGGGTCACGTCATGGCCAATTCAGGGATCGATGCGTCCAACATTGGTGCAGTGAATGGTGGAAAAGTCCTGCTCTTGCCAGAAGATCCGGATGCGAGCGCCGCCCGGATTGCCAAAGCCTGCGCGAAGGCCTTCGATTTTGTGCCGGGCGTTGTGATTTCTGACAGCTTTGGGCGTCCGTGGAGGATGGGGACGACCAACGTCGCTATTGGCGTGGCCGGAATGCCGGCGCTGGTCGACCAGCGCGGCGAACCGGATCGTGATGGGCGGATCATGCAAGTGACTCAGATTGCGTTGGGCGATGCAGTCGCGGCTGCCGCTGGACTTGCCATGGGCGAAGGCGCGGAAGGTATTCCGGCTGCCATCGTTCGAGGAGTGGATTGGTCGGGGGAGGCGCAGACAAGTTCTGCCATCGTGCGCCCTCAGGCGGAGGATCTGTTTCGATGAGCACACGATTTACCGTCCTGACTGGCGGCGTCGGCGGAGCCAAGCTGGTGGACGGGCTCACTCGTATCTTGCCGCCGCACAGCCTGACGGCCATCGTCAATACCGGTGATGATTTTCGTCACTTCGGCCTGCCGATTTCGCCTGACATTGATACGCTGCTCTACACCCTGTCCGGCCAATCCAATCAAGAGCTGGGCTGGGGCCGCGAAGGCGAGACCTGGAATTTCATGGCCGTTTTGCGGTCTCTGGGTGAAGAAGACTGGTTCAATCTGGGCGATGGGGATCTGGCGCTGCACATCTTGCGCGGGGCTGCGCTGGCGGCGGGCGATTCGCTCTCCGTTATCACTGCGCGCTTTGCCAAGGCCTGGGGCCTGCCTCTTTCTGTGCTACCGATGAGCGATGATTCCGTGGCGACATGGGTCGCAACCGACGAAGGGTTGCTGCCGTTCCAGCGCTATTTTGTGGAACACCGATGCGCCCCGAAAGTGCAAATGGTGCGGTTTGAAGGATCTGCGGAAGCACAACCTGCACCGGGTGTCATTTCAGCGATCATGGCATGTGAGGCGGTGTTCATTGCTCCGTCCAACCCATGGCTCAGCGTTGATCCGCTCCTCTCAATTGCGGCCATTCGGACCGCTCTGGAGGAGACAAGGGCGCCGGTCGTGGCGGTCTCTCCTTTAATCACGGGCAAGGCTGTTAAGGGTCCGACGGCCAAGTTGATGGCGGAACTTGGACTCGACGTTACCAACGCGGCCATAGCCTATCATTATGGCGATTGGCTGGACGGATTGGTCGTCCATAGTGAGGATGATGCACCAGATACGCTTGCCATCGCACGAACCAATACGCTTATGATATCGCCAGACGATCGAGAGCGCGTCGCCCGAGCCGCAATGGACTTGGCAGCGCAGCTGACGCGATGATCGACTGGGGGGTTCTGGTTCCCATCAAGCAGGGCAACGCTAGCAAATCCCGGTTGGGGGACATGCTGGAACGCGAAGCTCGCTCTGATCTCGCAGGGCGCATGGCAGATCATGTGCTGGGGGTGCTTACAAGCCTGTTCGCGCCGCATCGCATCACAATTCTTTCACCAATCCGGCTAGAGAGATGGTCTGGTGGTTGGGTGAAGGATGAAGGCGTTGGGCTAAATGCAGAGCTATCAACATGGCGCGCCGCACAAGGACAAGCGCCGGTCCTGATCCTGTTTGCTGATCTGCCTCTCCTTTCGGCCGAAGATGTGACGGCGCTTCTCGATCTCGCGGCCCATGGGGCTGCACTGGCGACCGACCGATGGGGGCAGGGTACCAACGCGCTTGCCATAGCCGATGGGCGACCTTTGACGTTGTCCTTCGGCAAAGACAGTCGGGCGCTTCATTGTGCACAATATGCTGATATTGCTGTTCTTCGGCGCGAAGGGCTGATGGCCGATCTTGATACGCCAGACGATGTAGCCTTCGCCCGCGCGCGCGGATTTGTCATCTGATCGCCCTGCCTTTGGGAAGGTTAGATGCGTGCGCCGCACGGTCACACATTCCGGCAACGGAATGAGGAGAGCCAGCCATGAAGCTCAATATTGGTGTGCCGAACAGCATGAAGGTGGCCGCCATGGTGCAACCATGGGAAGGCAAGGTCGATGGTGCTGGCATCGGACGTCTGATGGCTGCGGCAGACCGGCTCGGCTTCAACAAGTGTATGTTGGGCGAACATTTCATCATCCCCAAGGATCATATCGCTTTATCGGGCGACTGGTATTTTCACACCGTTGTCGCGCTGGGTTATCTCGGCGGGCAAACCAAAAATTTGCGGCTCTCCTCGTCGGTGTCGATCCTGCCGCTGCAGAACCCGATCGTGCAGGCTAAAGGCTGGTCAACACTCGACTGGTTGACTGGCGGCCGGGCCGAAGCGCTGTTCGGCGTCGGCTGGCTCAAGGAAGAATTTGACATGCTCGGCGTGCCATTTGGCAAGCGCGGGCGAATGGCAGATGAATATGTCGCCGCGATGATCGAACTTTGGACTAAGGATGATCCAGAGTTTGAAGGCGAATTCGTCAACTTCAAAAATTGTGGCTTTGGCCCAAAACCCATACAGAAACCGGGCTTGCCTATCTGGTTTGGGGGGGATGCGGAAGCGGTACAGAAGCGCGTGGCCAAATTCGGAAATGGCTGGTCACCGTTCCGCACGCCGCCGGAAACCTTCCCCGTTTGCATTGAGTTCATAAAGTCTCAGCCAGACTATGATGGCCGACCGCTCGACTTTTTCTTCGCGCTCGAAATGCTGAATGTCGGCGCGCACCATGAAATTCTGGATGATCCACGCGCGCCAGGCACGCAGAACAAGCAGAAGATTCTGGATCAGATCGGCTGGTTGAAGGAACTGGGCATCACCGAAACCATCGTGCCGCTGCCGCCGGGCATCGCCGATGAACAGGCATGGCTGGACCGGCAGCAATGGGTGGCCGAAGAAATCATGCCGGTGGTTTGATGCTGTTTTGCTCCGGGAGCGATCCCGGAGCCATTAACTTACCCCTGCGCCCCGGCAAACATGTCCAGCATGTCGGCATAATGCGCTTGATGATGGCAAATGCCGCCATCGATCGAAATGATCTGACCGGTGGCAAAGCTGCCGAGATCGCTGGCCAACCATAGCACGGCCCCGGCAATATCATCCGCCACGCTTTCGCGAGGCAGCAGCACATGGCGCTGTATCATGGCGAGCTGTGTGTCGGTCATTTGCGCGCGGGCGACCGGGCTGAGCACCAGGCCAGGCAGGATGGCATTACACCGAATATTTGCCCGCCCAAATTGTGCCGCCGTGTTGCGGGTCAGCGCGTTCACGGCCGCTTTGGAGGAACTGTAGGCTGGGTTCAGGATATCTCCCAGCAATGACACGCCTGAGCTGGTGTTGATGATCGATCCGCCACCACCCGCGGCCATGTGCGGGGCGACATGCTTAGTCATCAACATCGTACCGCGGGTGTTGATGTCGAATGCGGCGTCCCACACCTCGGCGTCCATTTCGGCCAGAGATGCATCGCGCGTCATCTGGGCGGCGCCGGTATTGGCCGCATTGTTGTGAAGGATGTCGATCCTCCCGAAGCGCGCCATGACGGCTTTGACCAGCGCAGCGATGCTCGCTTCCTCAGCAAGGTTGACAGTGCGTGCTATCGCGGTGCTGCCACTGGCGTTGATTTCTCCGGCGACCCGTTCGGCGCCGTCCATGTTAATGTCCGCGACCACCACGCTTGCGCCGTTCTTTGCCAGCATTTTTGCGCACGCTTCGCCGATATTTGCACCTGCGCCAGTGATGATCGCAACCTTACCTTCAACCAGACCCATCTTCACTCTCCCAACAATGCCCATGTTCCGTAATCTTCGGCCGCCACGAAAAAGCGCTCATTCATCGGAATGCCGTTCTGGCCCCATTCGTCGAGATTGGCGACCCAGGCTTGCAGGCCGTACATCACGAACAGCCGGGTCTGTTCCCAGGCTTCGTCGAAGCCAGGGACGCCCGCGACACCGGCGGCATTCAGATACTCGAGATATTTGTGTACCATTTCTTTATGGTACTTGCGGCGTTCGTCTATGCTGAGGGCGCCGATTACGAAATAGGTGAGGTCGCGCCAAGGACGGCCACGACGGACAAGCTGCCAGTCAAGCCAGAGCCGCTCGCCACTCGGGAGGATGTAGGTATTGCCCTGATGGCAATCGCCCAATGCGATACAATAGGGGGCTTTGTAAGCACGCTCTATGTCGCCTAGTCGGTCAAACGCGCGTTCCACCTTTCTCGGATCGTCCAGATAATGCTTTGGCGCAATGCTGCGGAAGCCGGGCTCTTTCAGGTTGAGGTCGATCCACTGCCACATGATCCGCACCTGATCGCTGTCGACCGGCGTATCCATCTGCGTCTGAAGCCAGGGTGCGTTTTCCGGGCTGATTTTGTCGCTGTCCCATAGGCTGGCATGCAGTTTTGCAAGCCCTTCCAGATTTTCCATGATCATGTCCACGCCATTCTTTTGCGTGCTATGACCGAACTTGCCGCCACGCTGGACAAGATCTTCCAGAATCACAATGCCGTGTGCGCTGCCATCATCATCCCAGTCTGCATAATAGCATGTGGCGGTTGGCACCTTCATGTCTTGCACCATGAAATGGTAAAAGCGAGCCTCCAGCGCATGGATATCGACATTGTCGAACGCGCCTGACCAGTTTGCCTTCATGCATAGGTGCGCAGGCAGACCAGCAGCGATGCCGGCGTCGTTCCAGTCTACCTTGATCCGCCATTTGGTGGTGTGGCTGTTGAGCAGTTCCACTGTTTCCATGTTGCTCGCCACGACGCCCGGGTATTTGTAGCTCATCATCCGGCTGAGCCAGGCGGCATCGATTGCATTCATCGATGTCGGGATATGATCGCTTCGCGCAGGGTAGGGGCGGGGAACGCAGTTCGGGTCTACCACCGGGTTGTAATATTGCGCAGGCGCTTGGGCGTCGGCCATGTCAGTCTCCTTCAGATCAGATGCGTTGTGGGCGTTTTATGCTGCGGCTGGCGAGGTAAAGCAGGGCGCTACCCGCGATGCAGAAGAGCATGGCGGTGCCGATACCCCAAGCTACGCCATCCTTACCGCCGACCACATCACTGACCTTGCCGATGAGCCAGGCGCCCAGACCGACACCGATCAGATTGGCACTCATCTGTACGGCAGAGACCGCAAGTCCCCGCAATTGCGGGCCGGCCAGCGTGACGATGACGGCATAGACGGGGCCGTTATATGACGCGCTCAACAGGCCGGCGACCATCAGAAATCCAATAGCGGCATTTGGCTGGGCCACGCTGACGGCCAGCAGCCCGGCAACGGCAGTGAGCAAAGGGATGACGGACGACAATCGTGCCGTCAGCGCAGGATCGAATCCGCCACGGCGGCCATTGATGCGGTCTGCGCCCCAACCCGCGAGCAGTCCGCCGATTGATCCAAGGATGCCGTAAGCGATTGCCACGATCAGCCCGGCACGTGACAGTGAAAACGCATGGCTGTCCACCAGAAAGGAGGCGAGCCAGGTACTCATCCCGTAGATGCCGGTCGCGATGCAGGTGATCGCGGCAATGGCATAGGCAATGCCGGGGCGGGCCAAAAGGTCCTTCAGCCGCTGTCCCAAAGGGGCGTCTTTCTGTTCAACGGGCGCATCTTGTTGACCGCGCGTCGGTTCCCGGACTGTCAAAAACAGGATGGGCGCCAACAACAATCCCGGGATGCCGGCCGCAACAAATGCCCAGCGCCATCCATAGGTTTCGACAACCCAACCACCAACGAAAAAGGCCAAGGCAAAGCCGACACCGGAACTGAGATACCAGATTCCAATCGCGGTGGCGCGCTTGTCGGTCCCGAAATAGTCGGACAAGAGGGACATGCCGGTGGGCGAGCCGCCTGCTTCAGCCACGCCAACCGCGGCGCGTCCAGCGAGCATAGACCAGAAGCCTGTTGCTGCCCCGCTTATGGCTGTGGCGCCACTCCAGGCGGCCAGTGCTGCCGACATCAAAGTCTTGCGATTGTAACGGTCAACCGCGTAGCCAAATGGAATGGCCGCCAATGCAAAGGGCACGCCATAGGCAACACC
>RFSU01000078.1 GCA_009923795.1 Sphingomonadaceae bacterium | reverse complement strand
AATGGCGTCATCATCATCGACGACAAGTATTTTGCTTTGCCCCATCATATCCTGCCGTCTGCACGCGGGAGAAGAAGGCGAAACACGGTCTGTTCCGGTGCTCCTTCTCGCCCATATTGAACAATCCCGCCCATGTCGCGCATCAGCTTGTCTACAAGCGCAAGGCCAAGGCCCTGCCCCTTGGGCTTGCTGCTAACAAAGGGGTCAAAAAGCTGATCGACAAGGTCAGCGGGAGCGCCGGGGCCATCGTCAATAACGCACACTTCAATCGGCAAGGGCCGTTTGCGCGCGCCGCCGTCTAGAGACACAGACACGCCATGCCGAAAGGCTGTGGTAATAGTTACCAAGCGCTGCCCACCCGCTTCGGCCGTTTCCGCCGCATTTTTAAGCAGATTCAGGATGATTTGCACCATAGTGTCCCGATGAACCAGTACATCGGGAAGCGAGGGATCATAGATTTGGCGGATGGTAAGACGATCGCCAAAACCGGACAAAGCGACGGCCCGCGCATGATCGATGATGGCGTGGATGTTTTCTGCCTGAAGCGGCAATTTGCGGGTATCGGTGAACCCTTCCATCCGGTCAATCAAGCTGGCAACTCGATCCACCTCATCGCGGATCAATTTGGTCAACCGCTCAGCACTAGGCTCAACAGTGCGCGACAGCAATTGAGCAGCCCCGCTTATGCCCGCCAGTGGATTTTTAATCTCATGCGCCAACATGGCCGCAATGCGAATTGCGGCGCGGGCACCTCCGCTTTGGGCGCGATTGCCAACACGATGCACCGTCAGCCCGGAGTAAACAGACAATACCTTCCAGCCGGGCCGTTCTGCAAGCGGTGTGACGAATAAGTCGGCCCGGATATCCGCCCCTCGTTTGACGCGAATAACGGCATCATAAGCCGCAAAAGCCGCCTCTTCTTCCCGATAAGCATCCGGCATGACCAGCAAATCAGATATTTGGCGGCCAATAATTGTTTGCGCACTCAGGTTCAGAAGCATTTCTGCCGCGGCATTGACACGTTGGATCGATCCTGCTGGATCAAGGACGAGCATTGCAATGGGGGATGCGGCGACCATTTCCTCCGCAGAAGGCAGGCCTGGCGCTAATGCCATCCAATTCACGCGGCTGCGCGACTGAGCCAAGGCTCGTAAAAACGTTCCAGCATGTCCAGCACGACCTTGGTGTCATTGATTTGGTTGACCGCATTGCGGAAATCCGCCGATCCATGCAGCCCTTTGGTATACCAGCCAATATGCTTGCGGGCCATGTTGACCCCTGTGACGTCCCCATAATGGGCCAGCATGTCGTGATAATGCCGAATGATGATATGATATTGCTCTTCAACCGACGGATCAGGCGGAACCGCCCCCGTCGTCAGAGCAGCCATCACCTGCGAGATGAGCCAGGGACGACCATAAGCGCCACGGCCAATCATCACCCCATCGGCACCCGAAAGATCAAGGGCTTGATTGGCGTCCTCAACCGAACAAATATCGCCATTCACAATGACGGGCAGTTTCACGGCATCCTTAACCTTGCGGACAAAGGTCCAGTCTGCCGAGCCCTTATACATTTGATTGCGCGTTCGACCATGAACGGTAATCAACTTTGCCCCAAGATCTTCTGCAATATGGGCGAGTTCAGGAGCATTCAAAGAATCATGATCCCATCCCATGCGCATCTTGACCGTGACGGGCACAGACACCGCCTTGACCGTCGCCTCAATCAATTTGGCCGCAAGCGGCAAATCGCGCATCAAGGCAGAGCCCGCATCGCCATTGACGACTTTCTTCACGGGGCAACCCATGTTGATATCGATAATCGCAGCCCCACGATCTTCATTCAACCGAGCCGCTTCGCCCATTTCGTGAGGTGTGCAACCGGCCAACTGCATAGAGACGGGTTCTTCCATCGGGTCCCACGCGGCCTTTTGCAGGCTCTGGCGTGTCTCGCGGATCATCGCCTGACTGGCGATCATTTCCGTCACATTCAGCCCGCAACCAAATTGCCGGACAATCTTGCGAAACGGCATATCCGTCACGCCCGTCATCGGCGCGAGAATGACGGGAATGTCGATACGGACCGGGCCGATCAGGATGGGATTAAGACGTTGCATCGAAACTGCCTAAAAATTCAGCAGACGCTAATCAATTTTAGGTTGCCGTGCAACAGCCATGCGTGTTTAAGCCGCGCCATGACGATCACTGCGATCATTGTCGCCGCTGGCAAAGGAGAACGCGCAGGCGGGCCTGTGCCAAAGCAATATGCAATGGTCGGCGGCAAATCGCTTCTAGCGCACGCTGTGATGGCCTTTTCATCGCATCAATCCATTGACCAGATCATCGTCGTCATTGGCGAAGGGCAATCTGATCTTGCTCGTGAGGCTCTTGGCGAAGTCGCCGGTCTCCGCATCATAACGGGTGGTGCTGAGCGGCAAGACTCGGTGGCCGCCGGGATTGCAGCAGCTGGTGATGCAGACATTCTTCTGATCCACGATGCCGCCCGCCCCTTTCTGCCGCACACTGTGATCAATCGGCTGATCGAGGCTATGGAAACCAGCGACGGTGCGGTGCCCGCCCTTCCCGTTGCGGACACGCTATCGCGCGGAAACCAGCATCTCGGCGATGTTGTGGATCGCACCAATCTCTATCGGATCCAGACACCACAGGCCTTTCGCGCAGAAGCCATAAAGACCGCGCACAGCCAGTGGCGCGGCCCGGTCGCGACCGACGACGCCCAAATGGCGCGCGCTGCGGGATATCGCGTAGCCCTTGTTGCCGGAGACATCATGCTTGAAAAAGTGACAACGCCTCAAGATTTTGCAGAGGCTGAGCGCCGGATATCAGCGCGGCTCATTTCTCGATCCGCACTGGGTTTTGATGTTCATCAGCTCGCATCTGGCGAGGAACTCTGGCTCGGTGGGGTTAGGATTGATCATGACAAGGGTCTCGTGGGGCATAGCGACGCGGATGTGGCGCTTCATGCGCTGACGGATGCCCTTCTCGGCGCACTTGGCGATGGGGATATCGGAACGCACTTCCCGCCCAGCGATCCCCAATGGCGGGGTGCCCGTTCTCAGCGTTTCGTGGAACATGCAGCACAACTTGTGTCCGCAGCGGGTGGGATCATCGATCATGTTGATCTAACCCTTATCTGCGAAGCCCCGAAGATTGGGCCTCATAAAGACGCCATGCGCGCCGCTATTGCGAACATGCTCGGCATCTCCGTCCGCCATGTCAGCGTAAAGGCCACGACAACCGAGCGCTTAGGCTTTACCGGGCGCGGCGAAGGTATTGCTGCACAAGCCATCGCGACCATCCGCCTTCCAGAGGGCAACTGACATGGCACGTCATTCTATACGTTTCTGGATCAGCACAGTGATTGCCACGCTCCTGACCGCTCAGGCTCAGGCACAGTCTCCACGTCCCTGCATGACTCCAATAGAGGGGCAGGCCTTGATCAGTTTTGCCTTGCCCGATGTGATCATCGGCATAACCAGCAAATGTGCGCCAGTGACAGGGCCGTCATCGTTCTTGGCAACATCGGGGCGCGCATTGGCAAACAGATATCGAGCAGCTTCTGATGCCGCATGGCCAAATGCGCGGCCCGCAATACGCAAGCAGGTTGGAGAAGGCGGAGAGCTTTTAGATCTTATGCCTGATGATGCCTTTAAATCCTTCGCCGGAGCCTTCGCGACTACGGCCGTCCTGACGCAGTTAGAACCCGAACGGTGCAACGACATTGACCGTGTTTTGAAGGCAACATCTCCCCTGCCCCCAGAGAATATGTCGATGCTGGTTCGAATAATGCTTGAATTTTTGGCGCGACCAACGGCACAGGCCGCCATCGCGACTGCGAAACCACCTTTAAACATTTGCCCGGCATCAAAAAATTCTGGGCAGGCTGCAACTGCAAAGTAATCCGTATGGACGACACATTGCCTCAAGACCTCATCGCGGCGGCACGCCGGGTAATTGAGGAAAACCGCGCAAAGGGGCGACGTGTTGCCGTTGCAGAAAGCTGCACGGGCGGCCTTGTCTCTGCAGCTCTAACAGCCATCCCAGGCTCGTCCGATGTGTTTGAAGTTGGCTTCATAACCTATTCAAATGACGCGAAAATGAGCGTCCTTGGCGTTGATTCGAATATTCTTGAGACCTTTGGGGCCGTTTCCATCGCCACTGCATGGTCCATGGCGCAAGGTGCGCTGGATCATTCAAATGCAGATGTCGCCGTTTCCATCACAGGCGTTGCCGGGCCAGATGGTGGAAGCGTGAAAAAGCCTGTCGGTATGGTCGTCTTTGCCCGCGCGCGGCGGGGAGCCGATCCAGATGATGTTATTGCGGATACGAAAGAATTTGGCGATCTCGGCCGTGGGCCAATTCGCGTTCAGGCCGCACTTGTTGCGCTTGAGCTGCTATTGCCGGGTGCAGAACTGTAAAGCGCGTCTGCACGGCTTTCAAAAGCATCTGTCATCTTGGTTAGGGCACGGTCAAAGACCTGACCTGCTAGCGCTTCGAACAGGCGTGATTTAAACTGAAAATCGACCATGAAGGCGACATCGCACCCGCCATCAGGACGGTCGCGAAATTCCCATTCATTGTGCAAATACTTCATCGGCCCATCGAGATAATCGACCCGGATTGTCCTTGGTCGATCCTTCTTCACGCGTGACGTGAATTTTTCCTTGATGGCTTTAAATCCAACAAGAAGATCGGCGACCATCTCCGTTTCGCTATTTGATTTGACGCGAACACCGCTGACCCAGGGCAGAAACTCCCAATAGCGGCTGACATCAGCCACCAGCTCATACATTTGTTCAGCACTCCAGCGGAGCGTGCGTGTCTCGCTATGCCTTGGCATGGGCCAATTGCGCCGCCCGGGCATCCCGCATCAGCGCAAAGTCTCGATCCGCATGATAGCTTGATCGGGTCAATGGCGATGAGGCCACCAGCAAAAAGCCCTTTGCCCGCGCAATGGCGGCATAAGCCTCAAATGTTTGCGGGGTGACGAAGTCGATCACCTTGGCATGTTTGGGAGTTGGTTGCAGATACTGCCCAATGGTCAGAAAATCGATGTCGGCAGAACGCATATCATCCATCACCTGATGTATTTCCAGCCGCTGCTCCCCTAGCCCGACCATGACGCCCGATTTGGTGAAGATGGACGGATCATGCCGCTTCACCGTCTCCAAAAGGCGTAAGGATGCATAATAACGCGCGCCGGGACGGATGGTTGGGTAGAGACGCGGAACCGTTTCCAAATTGTGATTATATACGTCGGGACGCGCCGTAACGATGGATTCCACGGCAGCTTCCATCTTATTCCGGAAATCGGGCGTCAGGATTTCAATCGTCGTCTCGGGCGTCGTCCGGCGCAGCGCCTCAATCACCTTCACAAATTGTGAAGCGCCACCATCGGGCAGGTCATCCCGGTCAACCGAGGTGATAACAATATGCTTTAGGCCCAATTCCGCCGCCGCATCGGCAACATGTTGCGGCTCGCTGGTGTCAACCTTGCGCGGCATCCCCGTTTTCACGTTGCAAAAGGCGCAAGCGCGCGTGCAGACATCGCCGAGGATCATCACGGTTGCGTGTTTTTTCGTCCAGCATTCCCCAATATTGGGGCAAGCCGCCTCTTCACACACAGTATTGAGCGACAGGCGGCGCATCAGCGCCTTGGTTTCCGCAAATCCGACAGAGGTCGGCGCTTTGACACGGATCCAGTCCGGCTTGCGGACGCGTTCGGCAGGGGCATGAGAAGTCATGAGGACATCTTTACCCATCAGAGTAAGACTTGCCAACCTAGCACGTCTTGCTAAGCGACAGAGCGTCGCAGGAGTTTTCAATGCCCGAATTTACAGCCCTGATCGAAGGGTATCGCCGTTTTCGATCAGATTCATACCCGCAACAAAAGGCGCGCTATGATGCGCTGGAAATTGACGGCCAGTCCCCGCCTGTCATGGTCATTTCCTGTTGCGACAGTCGCGTCGATCCGGCCACGATTTTTGATACTGTTCCAGGGCAGGTTTTTGCGCTGCGAAACGTTGCCAATCTTGTGCCCCCATTTGAAACGGGCGGCGGCCTGCACGGGGCCTCTGCCGCAATTGAATTTGGTGTCTTGGGTCTAGCTGTGAAGCATATTGTTGTCGTCGGCCATGGCCAGTGTGGCGGCATCAAGGCGGCGCTGGCCGGCCCAAATCTGGGCCAAGAAGGACTTATATTTATTGATGACTGGATGGGCATTGTTCAACAGGCTCGCGATGATGTCGTCGCCAGCGACCATGATAATCCCCAGCAGGCCTTGGAATGGGAAGCGATTAAAGTCAGCCTCGCCAATTTGCGCACATTCCCTTTCATTGCCGAGCGCGAAGCGCGTGGCGAACTTAAACTCCACGGGGCGTGGTTCGCGATTGCGGAGGGCAGCCTTTATGTCCTCAACGAAGCTGAAGGGGCGTTTAGACCAGTCTGATGGTGCAGAATCATCCCGACAGCGTTGACCAAATTTTGGCCGAAATCACAGGTCTATGGTCGGGCGCCCCTAGCAACAGACGCAGCCCCTTCCACACACCCATTGTCTGCACCGTCAAAGACGCCTCCCCTTCCCCCCGCGTCATGGTCTTGAGAGACGCGAGTGACGATGGGATGAACTTTCGCTTCCACACTGACGCGCGCTCTCCCAAGGCAATAGAAATAGGAACGCAAGGCCCTATTGCGGTGCTGGGCTATGACCCCGACTTACGCATCCAACTCACCGTGCGTGGCATCGGACGCATTGTCCGTGTGGGCGCATATGCAGAGACAGCTTGGGAAGGGTCCGCACTCAGCAGCCGGCGCTGCTATCTTGCGGCACACCCGCCCGGCACGCCCGTAACCGAACCAATAAGCGGCCTGCCCGACCATCTTCTCGATCGCTCCCCGACCGAGGTGGAAAGCCAAGATGGGCGGATGAATTTTGCGGTTCTCTTGGTCGAGGCGCAGGAGCTTGAATGGCTCAAGCTCACAAGCTGCGGCAATAAACGGGCTTTGTTCCGGCGCGATGGCGATCAATGGGCAGGGCAATGGATCACGCCCTGAACCCGGCCCTCACCATCTGGTATGATGGGGCCTGCCCCTTATGCATCAGAGAAATTGCCCTGATGAAGCGTCTCGACAGCGCCGAGCGCATCAATTTTGTTGACCTGACGCATGCAGACACGGCCTGCCCGCTTGACCGAATACTGATGCTGTCCCGCTTCCACGCGACAACAAGAGAAGGTGAAACGCTCTCTGGCGCAGCCGCTTTTGCGGCCATGTGGCGCGAAATTCCCATATTGCGACCGATAGGCCTCGCCGCCCGAAACAGGCTCGTACTGGCCCTGCTGGAGGGGGCCTATCTCCTCTTTCTCAGGATCAGGCCCCTGCTCCAGCGATTAGCGCGTTAGCGGGTCAATTTCTTGTACGCGAGCCGGGTCGGACGATCCGCCGCATCGCCCAAGCGACGACGCTTATCTTCTTCATACATGGCGAAATTGCCCTCAAACCATTCGACATGGCTATTGCCTTCAAAGGCAAGAATATGGGTGGCTAGACGATCCAAGAAGAAGCGATCGTGGCTGATCACCACGGCACAGCCCGCGAAGTTTTCAATCGCGTCTTCCAGTGCGCCCAGCGTTTCGACATCAAGGTCGTTGGTCGGCTCATCGAGCAGGAGGACGTTGCCGCCGCGCTTCAGCATCTTGGCCATATGAACGCGATTGCGCTCCCCACCAGACAGTTTTCCGACGATCTTCTGCTGATCCTGCCCCTTAAAGTTAAAGGCCCCCACATAGGCGCGGGTCGACATGTCGTGGCCGTTGACCTTCACATAATCGAGACCATCGGAGACTTCTTCCCAGACATTCTTGGACGCATCCAAATGATCCCGGCTCTGGTCAACATAGCCAAGTCGCACTGTTTCCCCGACCTCCAGCGACCCAGTGTCCGGCTCCTCTTGGCCGGTCAGCAGCTTAAACAAGGTCGATTTACCCGCACCGTTCGGCCCGATGACGCCGACGATACCGCCCGGCGGCAACATGAAGGACAGGTTTTCAAACAGCAGCTTATCCCCATAGGCCTTGGAAATATCTTTGGCCTCAATGACTTTGCCGCCCAACCGTTCAGGCACTTGAATGACAATTTGGGCCTTGCCGGGCGTGCGGCTGTCCTGTGCGGCCACAAGCTGTTCAAACTTTGAGATACGCGCCTTGGATTTGGTCTGGCGACCCTTCGGCCCTTGCCGGATCCACTCCAATTCTTCCTTAATCGCCTTTTGACGACCAGATTCCTCACGGTCCTCCTGCTCAAGGCGCTTCGACTTCTTTTCCAAATAGGTCGAATAATTGCCTTCATAAGGGAAGTATTTTCCGCGATCCAACTCAAGGATCCAGTCCACCACATTGTCCAAGAAGTAACGATCGTGGGTGATCATCAGGACGGCGCCCGCATATTCCTTCAAATGGGTTTCCAGCCACTCCACGCTTTCGGCATCAAGATGGTTGGTCGGTTCATCGAGGAGCAGGATGGAGGGCTTTTGGATCAGCAGTCGGGTCAGCGCGATACGGCGCTTTTCCCCGCCAGATAGATTTTCGACCGACCAATCAGATGGTGGGCAGCGCAAGGCCTCCATCGCGATTTCAAGCTGATTATCAAGCGTCCAACCATCAACGGCGTCGATCCGTTCTTGCAGTGTCCCCATTTCTTCCATCAGGGCGTCAAAATCGGCGTCAGGCTCCGCCATTAGGGCCGAAATCTCATTATAGCGATCCACCATATCGGCGGTTTCGCGCGCGCCATCCTTGACGTTTTCCAACACCGTCTTGGTCGGATCGAGCTGCGGCTCCTGCGGCAAATAGCCAACGGTGATGTTTTCGCCCGGCCAAGCTTCGCCGGTGAAATCTGTATCAATCCCGGCCATGATCTTGATCAGGGTAGATTTACCAACACCATTAGGGCCAACAATTCCAATTTTGGCCCCCTGATAAAATTGCAGATCAATGTTGCTCAGGACGGGCTTTTGAGCGCCGGGAAAGGACTTGGTCATTCCCTTCATGACAAAAGCATATTGCGCGGCCATGGGTCGTTTCTCTCAATTGATTGTCGGATTTGACCTGCGCACTAGCCGAGCAAAACCGCCTTGGCAAACCCGCATCGACGGGTTAGCTCTCGCCTATGCTCGCAAAATTCATCACATCCTCTGCGGTTCTTGCTCTGCTGCTGCTGGCTGCGTGCCAAGGGATCACCGATCAGACGGTGCCCGAGCAAGAAAGTGTCGCCGAGATAAACAATCGCTCTGACGAATTAGAGCAAGCGGCCGAAGAGGCCGTCAATCGGCAAATAGCAGAGATTGCCGCTGAAGTCGCCACCGATGCCAGCGAGGCAGCTGACAACACTGCCCAATGAGTCGCGGCCGTTTGGTAACGTCGACGTCGGAATTGCACCCACTTAATCTATGTTAGATAAATGTTGCTAAATAATGTATATGAATCTCCCGTTAACACTTATTGCCAGATTCTGGCAGGCATAGGAAAGGCACGCTAACCTCCCTCCGCACTTGAACCAGAAATTGAGACACTGCATGGTCTTCAATACCAACGGATCAGTCCGCGGTCATGACGCAACAAGCTTTCTGGCTCTCACGGTTGTTTATGCCATTTGCGCTTATTTTGGCCTCAATTGGGCAATGGTCGATGGCGCTGGATCGCCGATATGGCCTGCCGCTGGTATCGGACTTGCGGGACTTCTTGTCGGCGGCATGCGGCTTTGGCCAGCCATCGTCATTGGCCGCACCCTTGCGGCGATTATGTCGGGTTCAGATCAACCTTTCTTGGCAGAAATTTTTTTGGGGTTCGCCAATGCAATAGCCACATTGGCAGCCTGTCTCCTTATCCGGATATCTGGAGGGTTAAAGGCAGGGCTGCCGTCATTTGGCGATGTCATGCG
>RFSU01000077.1 GCA_009923795.1 Sphingomonadaceae bacterium | reverse complement strand
CACAGCCCCTGCGAACAAAATATCGGCGCGCTCCACAACATTGCGCAGCTCGCGCACATTGCCCGGCCAGTCATGCGCCATCAGCCGCATCATCGCGTCACGATCAAATCGGGCGATGGGCGCTCCAGACCGCTTCTGCCGGAAGTGCGCGATCAGCAGCGGCAGATCCTCCACCCGCTCCGCCAGTGACGGAACCCGGATCGGCACCACGCCCAGCCGGAAATAAAGATCTTCGCGAAACCGATTGGCCGCAATCGCCCCATCAATATCCCGATGCGTCGCCGACACAATCCGTACGTCAGAGGCAAAGGGCGCGCCGCCGCCCACGCGCTGCACCAGACCATCTTCCAGCACCCGCAGCAGCTTGACCTGCATGTCAAAGCGCATGTCGCCAATCTCATCGAGAAACAACGTGCCGCGATGCGCCTCTTCAAACCGGCCAATCCGCCGCGCCGACGCCCCGGTAAAGGCCCCCCGTTCATGCCCGAACAGTTCGGATTCCATCAGCTCGGCAGGAATCGCTCCGCAATTGAGCGCGACAAAGGCCTGCCCCGCCCGCCTGCTTGCCTGATGGATCGCCCGCGCCACCAGCTCCTTGCCCGACCCGGACGGGCCCGTCACCAAAACCGAGGCGTCGCTCGCCGCCACACGGCCAATCAGGCCCCGTAATTCCCGGATAGCTGCACTTTCTCCGATGAGGAGTCTTGATCCATGATCGAGCGACACGCGACGATCTGTTCTGGCCATGGACACCCCCTACGCACGATACTGAACCCTCATGCTGTCGCAAGGCAGCGTATCGAGCCAGAGAAACTTGGCCCATTTTCGTCTAATTCTTGTAAGAATACGCCATTTCGGGCCGTTCCCCTCCCCCCGAGAGGAACGGCCCTGCGGCTGCCCTAGAAAAGGGCGGCCTGAGCCGGTTAGGATCCCGTCCAATTAGGCGCGCGCTTTTGCGCAAATGCAGCCGCCCCTTCGCGCGCGTCATTCGATGAGAAAACAGCCGCGGTCAGTTCCATCTGCTTGGCCCATTGGTCTGCCTGAGACCAATCTTGCTGTTCGCGGATCACCTGTTTGGATGCGGCGACGGCCAAGGGGCCATTGGCGCTGATCGCCTCGGCCAGCTCCAACGCGCCGTCCAGCGCAACGCCCGGCACAATCCGATTGATGAGGCCCATATCATAGGCGCGGGCCGCGCTGATAAAATCACCCGTCAGGGCCAATTCCATCGCAAGGCGCTGTGGAATTTGGCGGGGCAGGCGGACCAGTCCACCGGCAGCAGCAGCCAGACCACGCTTCACTTCTGGAATGCCAAATTTTGAGTCGACGTTCGCCACAATCATGTCGCAGGCAAGGGCAATTTCAAAGCCCCCGGCCAGCGCATAGCCATCCACAGCCGCGATCAAAGGCTTGCGCGGCGGTGCTTCGGTCAGCCCGGCAAATCCCCGGCCGGCAACATATGGCCGCTCCCCCGCCAAAAATCCTTTGAGATCCATGCCGGAGCAAAAGGTGCCACCCGCCCCTGTAATGATGCCAACGCGCAGATCATTGTCCGAATCGAGACGATCCATGGCCGCTGCCACACCTTCAGCCAGCGCCTTATTGGCAGCATTTTTGGCCTCTGGGCGGTTGAGCGTCACAATCAGGACATTGCCACGTACCTCTGTCAGGACGGGATCGGTCATTACAGGCTTCCTCTCAGATCTTGCCGGACCACAGCGCCGACATTTGGTTTAGCTAAAAGAAAATCGTCCCGCAAAGCAAGCCCCCGCGCCAACTTACCGCGAGTTCATTTGACCCTTTTGATCCAGACGGGTCACTGGCCGATAGTCTCACGAGAAAGGCCGTGTCACCCTCTATGCACCCAATATGATTGTCTATCACCCAGCGCGCACCGACATGGCGGACATGGCGACCAAATGGCGGCGGCAAGCGGCGCATGACCTGGCAGACCACCAACAATCAGGCCGAAGCGACCTGATCTGGCTGGCGCGCGCGGTCGCCGTGTTGGGAATTACGCCCGTTCATGCGCTGCGCATTCTTATCAGCCCGCGGGTGCATGGCGTTGGTGCACGGCTTCGTGGGGTTGCCTGCCTTGCCCAGATTCGCGGCCTGCGCGTGCGCGAGATGATCGCCCAATGGGCCGATCCGACCCATGAAGGGGCCGCAGGCTGGAACCGAGGCGCATAAAGAGGGGGCTTGCACCTGCGCGCGGGCAGATTAGAGCCGGTTCATGGCTGATACGCTTTCCATTGCGACTTGGAACATTAACTCGGTGCGCTTTCGCGCGCCCATTGTTGAGCGGTTCCTGACCGACCAGGCGCCAGATATTCTGTGCCTGCAAGAAACAAAGGCCATGGACGATGTGTTCCCGGCGGAGATGTTTCACCGGCTCGGCTATCGGCATATCGTGCTGCATGGTCAGCCCATGCACCATGGCGTCGCCACCATTTCGCGCATCCCCATTGCCGAAGACACCCGCCATGATTGGCAGGATAATGGCGAAGCCCGCCATGTCGGTGTGCGCCTGCCCAATGGCTGGCGGCTTGAAAATGTCTATGTGCCCGCCGGCGGCGATGTACCGGACCGAGAGGCCAATCCCAAATTTGGGCAGAAGCTTGATTTTCTAGACCGCATGACCCGCTGGTCAGCGTCGCTCAATGATCCGACAATTTTGGTGGGGGATTTCAACATTGCCCCGCTTGAAAGCGATGTATGGAGCCACAAGCAATTGCTGGATGTGGTCAGCCACACGGCGATTGAGATTGAAGCCTTGGCCGCCCTTCAGAACAGCCATGACTGGGTGGATCTGGGCCGCCACTTCATCCCTGCGCCGCAGCGGCTCTACACCTGGTGGAGCTATCGGGCGAAGGATTGGACAGTGGGCGACAGAGGCCGTCGGCTCGACCATATGTGGGCCTCGCCAGCTGTGGCAGCAGCCGCAGTGGCGCACCATGTGCACGAGCCCTGCCGAAGCTGGGAAAAGCCATCTGACCATGTGCCCTTGGTGACGGAGTTTCGCCTTTGAACCCGGCCCAAGACGCAGCCCGCGCCGTCGATGCGCTGCGGCGCGGCTGGCCCGTGACGCTGGACGGCGCACTCTCGCTGCTTGCTGTCGAAACGGCAGATGAAGAAAGCCTCGCCGCCTTCGATCCCGATCACAGCTCCGACATCCTCATTTCGGCGGGCCGAGCCGCGACATTGAAACTCGCCAATCAGCGCGAGGCCGCCGCCCCCGATGCGCCGGTTATGGTCGCGCGCTACCGCTGGCTTGATCTGGCAACGGCGACAGCGCTGGCCGATCCAGCGCTCGATCTGGCAACGCCGATGAAAGGCCCGTTTCAGGCGATCCCTGTCCACACGCCTGACAGTGCAGCGGCCGCCCTCATCCTTGCGCGCCATGCGGGGCTCCTTCCGGCCTTTTTTGTGGTGAAGGGGTCAGTCCCGGGCGCGACGATACTGTCACACGACGCGGTTCACGCTTATGAATCGTCTGATCGCTTGCGCATCGTGTCGCGCGCACGGCTTCCGGTCGACGCGGCGGAGCAGGCAGAGATAATTGCCTTTCGCACACCAGAGGCGGGGCTGGAGTGATGATCGGAAGCCCCAATGGGCACCCGCCACTCGTCCGGCTGCACAGCGAGTGCCTGACCGGCGATGTGTTGGGCAGCCTCAAATGCGATTGCGGCCCACAATTGCAGGCCGCCCTGCGCCTGATGGCAGAGCAGGGCTGGGGCATTCTTCTCTATTTGCGGCAGGAAGGCCGCGGCATCGGCCTGATCAACAAGCTGCGGGCCTATGCCTTGCAGGATCAGGGATTTGATACGGTGGACGCCAATACCCGGCTGGGCTTTGCGATTGATGCCCGTGACTTTTCAGTTGCGGCGCGCATGCTGACGCTCTTGGGGCAAGACAAGATCCGCCTCTTGACCAACAATCCCGATAAGGTCGGGCGGTTACAGGCAGAGGGCATTAGCGTGGTGGAACGCGTGCCGCACAAGCTGCCGCCCAATCCGCACAATGCCCGCTATCTTGAGACCAAGCGCGACCGAACGGGCCACGCGCTTTAACCAAACAGAATTTTTGTAACCTCGGCAAAATTATGGGCAATGGCCTGAACGCCCTTGTCCATCAGCAGCTGGTCATGCCCGTCATGGCAGTGCCGCCCCGCCGCCAGACCGATGACAAAGGCGCCAGAAGCAACCGCCCCAATGGCCCCCACGGGCGAATCCTCAAGGATGGCGACCCGGCGGATATCGACGCCCAATTCTTGTGCTGCATGAAGGTAAATGTCGGGCGCAGGCTTTCCGCGCGTCACATGTTCTTTGCCCGAATAAATATGCGGCGCGAAGTTATCTTCCAGCCCCAAATGCGCCAAGTGCGTCTTGATCCAATGGGTTGAGCTGGAAGAGGCAATGGCGCGCGGCAAATCCGCAGGCAAGGTTTCGACAAAGCGGATCGCCCCGTCCACCGCCTCTATGCCTTCGCGCATCACCCGATCATCTTCGGCCTGCCGCGCCTTGAAAAAAGCTTCGGGCACCTCTCCGCCAATCCAGCGCGCAACTGCGGTGTAGAAATTGTCGCCCGACAGACCGACAAATTGCGTCACGGCATCTTGCACCGTTGTTTCATGGCCCAGTTCGGTCAGAAGATCGGCAAGGTGACGATTGCCGATAAATTCGCTTTCGAGCAGGACCCCATCAAAGTCGAAAATCAAGGCATCGAAATTCATCCGCGCGCTCCAAATAGGGCCGTGCCAATGCGGATTTGCGTGGCCCCCAGCATGATGGCCGCTTCATAATCGCCCGACATGCCCATGCTGAGTTCAGACAGGCCAAGCTCTTTGGCGATTTTGGCGAGCAGGGCAAAATAGGGCGCAGCTTCCGTGTCTGCGGGTGGCACGGCCATGAGGCCCACAACGTCCAGCCCAGCCGCGCGCGCTTGGGCCAATAGCTCAGGCACCTCAATTGCAGCACAACCGCCTTTTTGCGCTTCTTCTCCAATATTCACCTGAAGGAAATAGCGGGGGCGACGCCCCGTCTTCTCCTGCGCCCGGCCAAGGGCAGTGATGAGCGAGGGGCGATCGACCGAATGAATGACATCAAAAAGGCGCACCGCCTCTTCGGCTTTGTTCGATTGCAATTGGCCAACAAGGTGCAGTTCAATGCCCGGCGCCTCGGCCATCAGCTCTGGCCATTTGCTCTGCGCTTCCTGCACCCGATTTTCGCCAAAGACACGCTGGCCCGCCGCAAGGATCGGGCGGATCGCCGCCGCGCTCTGCGTCTTGGACACGGCAACCAGTGTCACGCTCTCTGGTGCGCGACCCGCGATTTTGCAGGCGCGGGCCATGTCGTGATGAACGGCATTCAGCCGATGCTTTGCGTCCTCAGTCATGACGCGGCTATAGAGGCGTGGATGCCGAAGCGCCACCACCCCCTGCCCCCCATATGGTTCATGACCGACGAACGTCTGGGCGACGACCTCTGGCCCGCGCTCGCAGCACTTCCCAAGGGAAAGGCGGGCATTATCTTTCGCCATTACGCCACCCCCGATCCGCAACGGCGGGCGCTGTTTGAGGCAGTGCGCCGCATTGCGCGCGCCCGCCGGCTGGTGTTGGTGTGCTCGCCGATACGCCCCAGCGCGCGCGTGGTTGGCGGGCCGAAGGCAGCCATGGCCGCCATATCGGGGCGCTGACGGCCCCGGCGCATAATGTACCAGAAGTGCGGGCGGCTGAACGCGTGGGCGCTCAGCTGATATTTTTATCACCGCTTTTTGCAACACGCAGTCACGCCGGGGCGCAGCCGCTGGGCCGGGTGCGCTTTGGCCTGATCGCCGAGCAATCCCGCCGCCCGATCATCGCGCTGGGCGGCATGACGGCCGCGCGCTTTGCACCGCTTACATCATCGAATCTTTATGGATGGGCCGCGATCGATGGGCTGGCCCCGCTACAACGTCAGAAGCGGAAAGCCGTGCCCAGATAGACAGCCTGACTGTCGCGGCGATTATCCTTCAGCGGCTCCAGCCGTTCGCGCTGAGATTTATAACGGACCCCCGCCGTCACATCGATATTGCGCGTCAAACGATAAGACCCGCCGACATCCAGCGCGACGCTCTCACTCGTGTCAACGATGCGCGGTGCCGTTCCCACCGGACGTTCTGCTGCCAGCTGAAGCCGGGTCGACCAGCGCTTCGCCGTATAGCTCAGGCCGAGATCCGCGGCCTGACGCCGACCGCCGGCAAGGCCCAGATCCGCCTCGCCCATATCGCCAGAGACAGCAAAGCGACGCCAGCCAACCGAAACGCCCAAATTATAGGCCAAGGGGGCAATGGCGGCCAGACTGCCTGCGCTTGCCGGACGGTCTGCACCCGGAAGCGCGCGCGTCGACCGAGCGCGCACAGCGACAGTCACTTTGCGATTCGTCTTGGCGGACGAGGCCGGGGTGAACCGGAAACCAGATGTCGCGGTTGTGCTGCGCGAAAACGCCAGCGCAAGGCGCGGGTCCGCCGATGCTGGCGTGAAATTACCGAGCGCGCGGCCCACAGATGCTTGCTGGGCAGAACCACCACGCGGCGCCGCAAAACCGACAGAAGACGCAATAAGGCTCGCCGCTGCGGCCAAAGCCACAGGTCCCAATGTCCAAAAGGAGGCGCGAGTCGTCATAGGGTCTCCATGACACAAAGCAGAATCAAGCTATAGCTTTATGTCAGTAAATCGCGCCCCTAATCATAAATTGTTTCAAGGCTGTTGCATGTCTTCAACAACCCTGTGCGCTCCTCCCTTGCGGACAGGGGATATCAGCCTATAACGCCGCTCATCTTCCTAATTTTCTTTGACGAGGAATTGCATGCGTCGTCCCCTCACCGCCATTTTTGCCCTGTCGCTTCTCGCGACCCTTCCTGCCTGCAGCATGCTGGGCATTGGCGGCGGCAAGGAGAAGGCCCGGCAACAGACCGATCAGGCCGCATCCCGCGTCACCACAATCGGCGTGAATGCCTATCTCTGGCGCGCATCGCTCGACACCCTGTCCTTCATGCCGCTGGTTCAGGCGGATGCCACAGGCGGCGTCATTTTGACCGATTGGTATAGCAATCCCAATAATATGGGGGAGCGGATGAAGCTGACGGTCAGCATTTTGGATCAGGATTTGCGTGCCGATGCTTTGCGCGTCGCGGCCAGTCGTCAGGTGAACCAAAATGGCAATTGGGTTGATGCGCCTGTGCAAGCAGCGACCGTCCAGAAGCTGGAAGAAATCATCCTGACCAAAGCACGGGATTTGCGCCGCGCGGCCATCGCAGGCTGAACCACAGCGCCTGCGGGCTTGGGTCGCGTGAAGGACTTTGAACCGGCTGGCCCCGCTTTTTGACGCAACCCAGTGATGAAGAAGATGCGGAGCTGACACGCCTATGACGACGCGTTTCAACCCTTTTAAGGCCGATGGCCTTTGGCAAAAAGCCTGGGACGATGCGGGCATCTTTACCGCGCCTGCCGCAAGCGACCCGCGCCCCAAATCCTACGTGCTCGAGATGTTCCCCTATCCCTCCGGGCGCATCCACATGGGTCATGTCCGCAACTATACGATGGGCGATGTGCTGGCCCGGTATAAGGCAATGACGGGCCATGCCGTGCTCCACCCAATGGGGTGGGACAGTTTTGGCATGCCTGCTGAAAATGCGGCGATGGAGAAAAAGGTGCATCCCGGCGATTGGACACGATCCAATATTGCGGCGATGAAAAAGCAGTTGAAGCGGCTTGGTCTTGCCATTGACTGGAGCCGCGAGCTGTCCACCTGTGAGCCGGACTATTACGGCCAGGAGCAGGCTCTGTTCCTTGATTTCTACAAATCGGGCCTGGTCTATCGCAAGGAATCATCGGTCAATTGGGATCCGGTCGATATGACCGTGCTTGCCAATGAACAGGTGATTGATGGGCGCGGCTGGCGCTCTGGCGCGTTGGTTGAAAAGAAAAAGCTCAATCAATGGTTCTTGAAAATCACCGATTTTGCCGATGAGCTGCTCGATGGGCTGAAATCGCTCGACCAATGGCCCGATAAGGTTCGGCTGATGCAGGAAAATTGGATTGGCAAATCCAAGGGCCTGAACCTCAGCTTCAATCTGGTTGGCACGCACGACGCAATCGACGTGTTCACCACCCGGCCCGATACGTTATTTGGCGCAAGCTTTGTCGCGATTGCCGCCGACCATCCACTGGCCGCCGCCCTTGCTGAAAATGCGCCGCGCCTCAAAGATTTTATCGAAGATTGCCGCCGGGGCGGGACGACCGCCGCCGAAATTGAAACGGCGGAGAAAAAAGGATTCAACACCGGCCTATCGGTCGAACATCCGCTGGATTCCAGCTGGCATCTGCCCGTCTATGTCGCCAATTTTGTCCTGATGGATTATGGCACAGGTGCGGTTTTTGGCTGCCCCGCGCATGACCAGCGCGATTTGGATTTTGCCCGCAAATACCGCCTGCCCGTCCGCCGCGTTGTGGCCGATGGCGATCTCACTGATCTCGAATTTGAAGGCGACACGGCCTATACCGGGCCGGGCCAGATCGTGAATTCGCATTGGCTCAATGGCATGAGCGTGGACGCGGCAAAGGCCGCCATTATCGCGCGGGCCGAGCAAGACGGTTTTGGCGAAGGCCAGACGCAATATCGCCTGCGCGACTGGGGCGTGTCGCGCCAGCGTTATTGGGGAACACCCATCCCCATCATCCATTGCGATTTTTGTGGCGTCCTGCCCGTGCCGCGCAGCCAATTGCCCGTCACTTTGCCCGAGGATGTAACCTTCGATCAGCCCGGCAATCCGCTCGACCGGCATCCGACATGGAAGCATGTCGCCTGCCCCAATTGCAAAGAGCCGGCCCGGCGCGAAACCGACACACTCGATACTTTTGCCGATTCCAGCTGGTATTTCATCCGCTTTGCCAGCCAGCCCGATGACAAGCCCTTTGACCGCGAAGAGGCCGAAGCCTGGCTGCCCGTTGGCCAATATATTGGCGGCATTGAACATGCGATTCTGCACTTGCTCTATGCCCGCTTCTGGACGCGTGCCCTGCAACGCATTGGCAAAATTGGGATTACCGAACCCTTTGCCGCGCTCTTCACCCAAGGCATGGTCACGCATGAGACCTATAAGTCGCAAGACGGTGCCTGGCTGTCGCCGGAAGATGTGAAGATTGCCGGAGATGCGGTGACAAGCCTGGATGGCGCACCCGTTATTCGCGGACGCATTGAGAAAATGTCCAAGTCCAAAAAGAATGTCGTCGATCCCGATCCGATGTTCGATCAATATGGCGCGGACGCCGTGCGCTGGTTCATGCTGTCAGACAGCCCGCCGGAACGCGATCTGGAATGGTCGGAAAGCGGGATCGAAGGCACATGGCGCTTCGTCAATCGTATCTGGCGGCTCTTCGACACGCTGGAAGACGGCCAAGGTGCAGACAGATCCGTCGATCAGCTGTTGCACCGCGCCATTGCAGGCATGGCCAGCGATATTGAGGCGCTGACCTTTAACAAGGCTGTCGCCAAGGTGCATGAACTGGTGAACGCGCTGGAAAAGGCCCCGGCTTCGGCATCACGCACCACCGCCATCCGTACCCTTGCCCGGCTGATCTCCCCCATGTTGCCGCATCTGGCCGAAGAGGGCTGGGCGTGCATGGGCGGCGCAGGGCTGGTCGCGACCCAAGCTTGGCCAGAGCATGACCCAAGCCTGCTGGTGGATGATGAAGTGACCATTGCGGTGCAGGTCAATGGCAAGCTGCGCGATACGCTGACCGTGGCGAAGGATCTCGACAAGGCCGGGCTAGAGGCGCTGGCGCTGGCATCGGACAAAATCATCCACACGCTCGATGGGGCGGCCCCAAAGAAAGTCATTGTCGTGCCGGGCCGCCTCGTTAACATCGTCGCATGAGCCGTTTTGCCGTCCTCCTCTTTGCGTTGCTGCTGTCCGCCTGCG
>RFSU01000076.1 GCA_009923795.1 Sphingomonadaceae bacterium | reverse complement strand
TCCAGAATTGCTGATGAATCGGTTGCGCTTTGGCTGGCCTGAGCCGCAATCACCTGATTTTGAAGATTCGCCAAATTTCTAGCTTGGGACGCAGCATTGGCATCGTAATACTGATAAACTCCAAGGCCGGAGTAGTTGTAAGACGGGCCACCGGACAACGAATTGATTTGGCCACTGTAAGAGTATACGCCACTTTTCCTGCCAGCATCCATTGCCTGAAGACTATTTCCTAATGCTTGGACGCCTGCCCAGAAACGATTGGAGGCTTCTATCTTGCCGAAGGCTTCGGCCATCTTATCGTAATCGGCAAACCTTAAACCTGAGGCGTAAACATTAGTTGGCCCAAAATTTATCGGACTTTGGCCATTATTTGCAACGATGATCCGAACAAAGGCGACGCCTGGATCAGCGGATTGAGGAAAAATTATGCTGACCTCTGAACCTGGCTGCTTACTTGTCGCGACCATGGAGCCTTGCCGATATTCGATCCCTGAGCTGTCACTGCTAGTCAATCGATAAGTATGTGTGTCCTTACCGGCTGCGATGGCTGGATTTGCGAAAAATGCAGATCCAACGAACATAATCGAAAAACTCGGTTTTAAAATTTTAGTCCTGACGGTGCTTAAAAGCACGACGAAATTGAGCATCTTACCTACCTCTTGCGAGACTACCGAGAGATGCTACCAAATTATAGCGCCAAATCTACCTTAGAATATGGCTAGGTCGAGCCTGCCTAGTAAGGTTGTATGTTCGCAGACCGAAACCACTAGGCTGGCTAATAATAACTGACAAAAACTGAACCAACGCATTGCAAAAGAAGGAGAGAAGGATGGAGATATTATTTTACGTCGTGGGCGGTTTTGCCATCGTCTTGGTTCTGCTTCTAATAAAGATCACTGACCAGTTAGACGCTCAACTTCGCGTCCAGAAGGAGATTAACCAGCGCCTAGTTGGTCTTCAATATTCGATTAGCAAAAGATGATGTCGGGCGAATGCAGCGTCGTGACGTAATGAGCATTAAGTAACCTAGCTGAATTTATATATCGTTGACGGGGTATTTTGGAGAGGGTCGATAGCCTTCGGGCTGATTTTTAAGCCAACCAAAGGGTATTCAAGGCCAACAATACCTCTATCTCTTAATGAACACGCACCCCTCTTTTCCATACTCATTCCATACGGAATGAAGGGTTGCCGCTTAAGTCATTGATTTTGTGGCGCACCCGAGAGGATTCGAACCTCTGGCCTCTGCCTTCGGAGGGCAGCGCTCTATCCAGCTGAGCTACGGGTGCGTGAAAAGCTCGTTAGCAAAGGCAAGGCGTGCCTGCCACCCCTTAAAGCGGGATTATTTCTTCTGGGGTTTTGAAAGCTCTACCGGTTGAAAAGGGCCAAGGCCGCAACTGACCCCTTCAGACAGACGACCGCCAAAATATTGCAGCACGGAGATAATGTCTACCGAACACAGCTGGCTGAGCGAGGTTCGATAGCTAAAGCGTTGTTCAAAGCCGAGCGAGGGGCATTTTTGCGGCAGCGTGTTGCGATACCATTGCCGTCCCCCGACGCGAAAATCGATGATTTGGTCGCTGCGGACACGAGACTCGCGAATTTGGTTTATGGAAATGCACTGAACAGCTTTGCCGGTTGGACGCGCCTCCGGTATTGATGGCTCCTTTGCCATTGCGGCGGGCGTTATCAATGCCATACCGAGGGCCAGAGCACAGAGCATTGCGGACATGCGTCTCATGATTTGCCTCCTGATGTTGTTTTCGTTGCCAGTTTAGCGGGCAATTCTGTCTTTTTCCTGAATGCGCACAGATCAACTACGGGGCAGCGCCAACATTCTGGCGTGCGGGCTTTGCAGATGTAGCGACCATGCAGGATCAGCCAATGATGCGCTCCAATCCGAAACGGGGCGGGCGTGTGCTTAGCGAGCTGCTTTTCAACGGCGAGGGGGGTCTTGCCCTTGGCTAGCCCCGTGCGGTTCCCGACGCGGAATATGTGGGTGTCGACCGCGAACGTCTCGGCCCCAAAGGCAGTGTTCATCACGACATTAGCTGTTTTGCGCCCGACGCCGGGCAGGCTTTCCAATAGATCGCGATCGGCGGGGACTTGGCCGCCATGATCCCGCTCTAAAATCTCGGACAAGGCAATGACATTCTTGGCCTTTGCATTGAACAGGCCAATGGTTTTGATGTGCTCCTTCAGGCCATCTTCACCAAGCGCGACCATTTGCGCTGGGGTCTTCACCTCTTCAAACAACCGGCGCGTTGCTTTGTTCACGCCAACATCGGTGGATTGGGCCGACATCACGACGGCAACGAGAAGTTGATAATCATTACCATAGGCCAGCTCGGTTTCGGGCGCGGGATTGGCCTCTGCCAAGCGGCTGTAGAATTCAAATATATCGGCCTTTTTCATCGCCCGTTAGAGACCCAAAACCTGATCCATCGTGTAACGGCCCGCAGGTTGGCGCATCAGCCATGTCGCGGCCTTCAGCGCGCCACGGGCAAAGATGGTGCGGTTTTCAGCGCGATGGGTGAGTTCAATACGCTCATCATCTGTCGCCAGAATAACACTATGATCCCCAGCAACACTTCCGCCACGCAGGGAGGCAAAGCCAATCGCCCCCTTAGTGCGCGCGCCCGTATGGCCATCGCGGCCCCGTTCGCTGTGATCGGCCAGACGGATATTGCGGCCCTGTGCTGCCGCTTCGCCCAGCAAAAGAGCTGTTCCAGACGGGGCGTCCACCTTCATCCGGTGGTGCATTTCGACAATTTCAATGTCCCAATCGGTGCCCAATCGCGCCGTTGCCTCTCGCACGAGACGCGCAAGCAATGTGACGCCGAGCGAGGTATTACCAGTTTGCAGCACAGCGACGTGGTTGGCGGCGTCATCAATGGCGCGATGATGATCCTCCGTCAGACCTGTCGTGCCAATGAGAATGGGTGTGCCCGCCGCAACAGCTGCGCCAAGATTGGCAAGCAAGGCCTCAGGTGAAGAAAAATCAATGAGAACACCCGCATCACGGGCAAGCGGGGCGGGATCTTCCCCCGCATCAATTCCGCCGGCGATGGAAAGGCCCGCCGCGTCCGCTTCGGCAATAATTGCCTGACCCATGCGCCCTAGCTTTCCGATGATTGCGATGCCCGTCATAAACATACCCTTGTCCGACCTCGAAGGATCATAGAGGCAAAGCCTAGGGGCCGACAAGCGCCGATGGGTGGCTTGCTGCATCGCGCCTTTCGCCGCATAGGCACTGGGATGCAGGATATTCGCAATATTGTCATTCTTACGGGCGCGGGCATTAGCGCGGAAAGTGGCATAGACACCTTCCGCAGCGAAGGTGGCCTGTGGGAACAACACCGCATTGAGGATGTTGCCACGCCAGAGGCTTTTGCCCGAGATCCAGACCTTGTTTTAAACTTCTACGATATGCGGCGAGAGAATATTCAAAAAGCCCAGCCCAATGCCGCGCATGTGGCGCTGGCGAAGTTGGACCGTGATTGGTCGGGCAATCTCCTCATTATAACGCAAAATGTTGATGACCTGCATGAACGGGCAGGGGCCACCCGCTTGATCCATATGCATGGGGAGCATTTGTCCGCCTGGTGCATGGCCTGTGATGCGCGCACGACCTGGCGGGACGCCTTAAAACATCGGCCACCTTGCCCGTCCTGTGGGGCGGCGGCACTGCGCCCGGACATCGTTTGGTTTGGCGAAATGCCCTATCGCATGGATGAAATTGAGACGGCGCTGCGGCAATGCGATTTATTTGTGTCGATTGGCACATCCGGCGCGGTCTATCCCGCCGCAGGCTATGTGCGAACCACCAGGCATTATGGCGCCTATACTTTGGAGCTGAACCTTGATCCGTCTCAGGGGAGCATCCTGTTTCATGAAACCCGTCTGGGCCGCGCAACGGAGCTTGTTCCTGCTTGGGTGGAGGGGCTTGTTGCGTGATTGACGTGCTATTCCTCTCGTTCGGTTTGGCCGCCGATGCCTTTGCTGTCGCCATTGCGGCGGGTGTTGCGGCGCGCAGCGCACCGCAGCCCGTTCTGCGGCTGGCTGTGGCTTTTGGCGTTGCACAGGGCGTCATGCCGCTCTTGGGCTATGGACTGAGTGTCATCGCGGGGGATTGGTTCACCCGCTTTGATCATTGGATTGCCTTTGGCCTGCTCGGCTTTCTGGGCGTGAAGATGGTGCGGGCTGGACTTGATGGATCTCAAGAAGAAGCCGCGTTCGAAACGCGGTCAATTGCAGGCCTCATGG
Source organism: Sphingomonadaceae bacterium (assembly GCA_009923795.1). Taxonomy (GTDB): domain Bacteria; phylum Pseudomonadota; class Alphaproteobacteria; order Sphingomonadales; family Sphingomonadaceae; genus Aquisediminimonas. The sequence goes on along the minus strand of RFSU01000076.1, from coordinate 5,783 downwards.
TTGCCGCCCTTGCAACCAGCCTTGATGCCGCAGCCGCCGGTTTAACTCTGCCTGCTCTTGCAGCCCCTATTTGGCTGTCCTGCCTCTCTATTGCAGGCATTACAGCCTTGCTCAGTGGGGCCGGGGCCGCCTTTGGCGCGCGGCTCGGCCTGTCCTTTGGCACGAAGGCGGAAATTGCGGGTGGTCTTGTCCTCATCCTCATTGGATGCCGGATCCTTTTCACCCATCTGACCGGCTAAAGGTTAGCGCTACTCAACCCAATCAAGACCGATGTCGCGATACAGCCCGGGATCTTCATCCCATTTGGGATCGACCTTCACATGCAAATAGAGATGCACGCGGCAGCCCAAAAATTTTGAGATTTCGGCGCGCGCGGCCGAGCCGATCTCCTTGAGGCGGGAGCCACCCTTACCAAGGATGATCGCCCTTTGGCTGGGGCGCTCCACCTTAATCTGCTGATGGATTTCGACAGACCCGTCGTCGCGCTCCTGATATTTTTCCGTCTCAATGGCGGTGGCATAGGGCAGTTCAGCATGAAGCTGGAGATAGAGCTGCTCCCGCGTGATTTCGGAAGTGCTCACTCGGTCAGTGGCGTCGCTGATCTGATCCGCCGGGAAGTGCCAAGGCCCTTCGGGCAAATGGCCGGCGATGACATCTTTAAGATGCGCCAGCCCATCGCCCGTCTCTGCACTGACCATGAGGACTTCGGCAAAATCGAGAACATTGGTCAGCCGGTCGGCGTGAATGAGGAGCTTGTCCTTTGCGGCAATATCGACCTTGTTCAGGATCAACATTTTCGGCTCGGGACGGTTCTTCAGCCCTTCGACAATCCGTTCCACCTTGGGACCAAGGCCTGCTTTGGAATCAATGACCAGAAGGATAACATCGGCATCCTGCGCGCCGCCCCAGGCCGCCTGAACCATGGCGCGGTCAAGGCGGCGATGCGGTTCAAAAATACCCGGTGTATCGACCAACATCATTTGTGTATCGCCGTGAAGAGCAATGCCCATTAGGCGCGTCCGCGTGGTCTGAGCCTTGGGACTGACAATCGCGACCTTTTGGCCGACGAGCGCATTCACAAGCGTTGATTTGCCCGCATTGGGCGCGCCCACAACGGCGACAAGCCCACATTTTTGCGTCATTTTTGAGTAAGCCTTTCAAGAAGTACGGACGCTGCAAGCGTTTCCGCTTCCTGCTTTGATTTGCCCTGAGCTATCGCTTCACCCGCCGTGCCCATTGACACCTTCACAGAGAATTTGGGCGCATGATGCGGGCCAGAGCGTTCCACAATATCATAAACGGGCGGCCGGCGGTTATGCGCGGCGGCCCATTCCTGCAATTCAGATTTCGGGTGGCGACGCGGGGAGCGTTGCACATCCATCAGAACTTCCCAATGGCTCTGGATAAAGCTGCGGGCGGCCTCTAGGCCGTGCTCTAGAAACACGGCGCCAATTAACGCTTCGACAACATCACCCAGCACATTGTCGCTGTCATGCGCGCCATCATCGCGCGCTTGTTTGCCAAGGCGCAAGCGGGATGAAACGCCGATGGTACGGCCAATCTCTGCGCAGGCTTCGCCCGAAACGAGATTGTTAAAGCGATGGGATAATTTGCCTTCATCATCCTTTGGAAAGCGGGCGTAAATCCAATCTGCAACGACAAGGCCCAGCACCCGATCGCCTAGAAATTCGAGCCGTTCATAGGTTTCACTGCCATGGCTGCCATGCGTCAGGGCGCGCGCATATAAGGCTTCATCCTTTGGAGTGACGCCGAAAACCTCTTTAATCCAGCTCGACAAGGCCATCAGAACCCATCCCCAAGCCGGGACCATCTGGCGGCAGTGATCCAAGTCCAGGGGAGGAGCCAATTGGCCGACCCATCGGTGGAGAAGAAATTGAACTCTGCTCTTCCAACGAGATTGACCTGCGGCACATAGCCGATGCCGCCACCCGGCTCCGCCGGAAAACGGCTGTCCAAACTATTGTCGCGATTATCGCCCATCATGAACACATGGCCCGGCGGAACCGTGTAAACCTGCGTCCAGTCAGCGGCACCGTCCATAAGGTCGAGCACATAATAGCTGCGGCCATTGGGCAAGGTTTCCTGATAACGCGGGTAGTGGCAGCTGCGGGTGCCATTTGGGTCTTGCCGTTCAAACTCGGCTGCAAAGCATCGGCTGTTTGGGGAGACGGGCAAAATCATGTCGGCCACGCGCATTTTGGGGACCGCTCGCCCGTTCAGAAAAATCTGGCCATTGCGCATTTGGATGCGATCTCCGGGCAGGCCAATGACGCGCTTGATGTAATCAACGCGATCTTCCGGCAGGGCCTTAAACACGGCGACATCGCCCGGTTCTGGCGCACTGGCAAAGATGCGGCCGGGGATAATTGGTATGGAAAAGGGCAAGGAATTGCGCGAATATCCATAGGGCCATTTTGACACGACGAGATAATCCCCGACCAAAAGGCGCGGCAGCATCGATTCCGACGGAATGTTAAACGGCGCGATAATGAAGCTGCGCAGGATGAAGACAAATACCGCGAGCTTCGCAAGAAAGACAAGGAAATCGCGTGTTTCAGATGCGCTGGAGGATTTGGCGGGACTGCCATCTTCCCGGTTCGCTTTGTTCTGTGTATCGCTCATCTTTCCGCTCTGCGTTGGTGATGGGCAACCGTCAAGCAGGCGACTTTGTAAACCGGAGTTCTCATGGCCGACGTTCGCATGCCTCTTTCCTTCCTTGATGACGTGACGGCCGACCGGTTGGTCGATCTGTTTGAAGCGGATAAGGATCGTTTGGCGGCGCTGACTGTTGAATTTCCGGGGCTTTATTTCGATTTTTCGAAAACGCATTTGACGCCAGATTTGGTCGCTCACTTCTCTGCCGCAATCCTCCAAATAGGGCTGGAGCAAAGGCGGGGTGATTTATTTGGCGGGCTTATCGCCAACCCGACAGAAAACCGAGCAGCCGAACATTGCGCTGAACGCGGGGAGGGAACGGCCGAGTCCGTTGGCATTGCAAAGCAGCTTCATAATCGGATGCGTGCACTCATCGAGGTGATTGAAGCGGGCGCCTTGGGCGAGATTCGTCATATTCTGCATATTGGTATTGGCGGATCTGCGCTTGGCCCGGATTTACTCGTGGATGCATTGGGGCGGGATGCCGGTCGCTATGATGTCGCCATTGTCTCAAATGTTGATGGAAGTGCGTTGAAGGAAGCGATTGCAGGCTTTGACCCGCATAAGACGCTGTTGGTCATTGCCTCCAAGACATTCTCCACCACAGAGACCTTGCTCAATGCGGAAAGCGCGCTGCAGTGGATGACGGAGGCGGGTGTTGAGGATGCCATTGCTCAGGTCATCGCGCTGACGGCGAACCCGCAAGCGGCCTTGGATTGGGGTGTGGACGAAACGCGGATTTTGCCTTTTTCTGAAAGCGTTGGTGGTCGTTATTCTCTTTGGTCGAGCATCGGATTTCCAGCAGCATTGGCGCTTGGCTGGACGGCTTTTGAAGATTTGCTGGAAGGGGCTGCAGAAATGGACCGGCATTTCCGTTTGACCCCGCTGGATCGCAATGCTCCTGTGCTCGCGGCTTTTGTCGATCAATATTATTCGCTGGCGCGCAAGGCGCAGACACGCGCTGTTTTTGCCTATGATGAGCGGCTTCGGCTCTTGCCATCCTATCTTCAGCAGTTGGAAATGGAATCCAATGGCAAGAGTGTAACCTTGGACGGAACCCATCTCGGCGCGGAAAGTGCCGCAATAACATGGGGAGGTGTCGGCACCGATGCGCAGCATGCGGTTTTTCAGTTGCTACATCAGGGAACCCGTCTAGTGCCCGTGGAGTTTCTGGCCGCAATTGAGCCGGGGCATGATTTTGATGAGGCGCATCACCGCCAATTGCTCGGTAACTGTTTTGCGCAGGGGGCCGCTCTTATGGCTGGCAGGGTGCATGAGGATAACGCTCGCGCTTACTCTGGGGATCGGCCGTCCACGACCATCTTGCTCGATGAGGTTGATCCGAGATCATTGGGCGCGCTGATTGCCTTTTATGAGCACCGGACATTCGCCAATGCCGTCTTGCTTGGCATAAACCCTTTTGACCAATTTGGTGTGGAACTGGGAAAGGAAATGGCCAAATCCATTGAGGCTGGAGGACAGCGTTTTGACCCCTCAACACAGGCTCTGATCAATCGGGCCATGTCCTAACCCCTGCATATTCTCTAACAGGCAGATAAGATGACTTTTGATTTTGACCTTTTTATCATCGGGGCAGGCTCTGGAGGTTTACGCGCGGCGCGTGTAGCTGCCCAACATGGTGCGCGAGTAGCTGTTGCTGAAGAGTATCGGGTTGGCGGAACCTGTGTCATCCGCGGCTGTGTCCCCAAAAAGATGCTCGTTTACGGCGCCCATTTTGCCGAAGATCTGCATGAGGCAGCACGCTTTGGCTGGGACATAGAGGGTGCGTCGTTCAATTGGCCCCGGTTGCGGGACATTGTGCAGGATGACGTCACGCGATTGGAAGGGCTCTACACCCAGACACTAAATTCCAACAACGCCACCATTTTTGCGGAACGTGCGGCCATTGCGGGACCAAACACCGTCCGACTGGCCAGCGGGCAAGACGTGACGGCAAAGGTCATTTTGATCGCCGTTGGTGCTTGGCCGACATTGCCCAATATTCCCGGCGCGGAACTTGGGATTAGCTCAAATGAGATTTTCCATCTGGAGAACCTCCCAAAGCGGGCCGTGATTGTGGGCGCTGGTTATATAGCCAATGAATTTGCCGGCATCCTTCAGGCCTTTGGCGTTGAGGTGACGCTGGTGACGCGCGGAGACAGAATGCTACGTGGCTATGATAATGAACTTGTCGACCGTCTGGTGACCATGAGCAGTGCCAAAGGCATTGATGTGCGGTTTAACTTTCCCCTGAGCGGCGTTTCCAAACAAGCGGATGGCAGCTTGTTGGTCGAAGGCAGCGGTTTAGACGCAATTGAAACGGACATGGTGCTGTGGGCCGTTGGCCGCACCCCGAAAACAGTTGGTCTTGGGTTAGAGGTGGCCGGTGTCGAGATAGATGCGCAGGGCGCGATCAGGGTCAACGCGTATAACCAAAGCTCGGTCCCCAGCATCTATGCCGTTGGGGATGTCACCAACCGCGTTCAGCTCACCCCCATTGCCATTCGCGAAGGCCATGCCTTTGCCGATAGCGTCTTTGGCAATAAGCCGCGCACCATCGACTATAGCGCCATCCCAATGGCTGTGTTTTCAAGCCCCCCAATTGCGGCAGTTGGCTTGACGGAAGAGGAAGCACGGGCGGAATATGGCAGTGCGGTCAAAATTTACCGAAGCGATTTCCGTCCGATGAAGAATGTTGTTTCCGGCCGGATGGAGCGGGGGCTGTATAAGATGGTGACCGCTGGACCCGAAGAGCGGGTTGTTGGCCTTCATCTGATCGGGCCGGATTCTTCTGAAGTGCTTCAGGCAGCGGCCATTGCAGTTAAAGCGGGCCTCACGAAGCAAGACTTTGACGATACGATTGCCCTGCACCCCAGCATGGCCGAAGAATTGGTGCTGATGAAGTGATCGGGCAGATCGCGAATTAGGCGAGGCGATAGGGCACCACATCCCGCCGGTCCGGATCGACCAATATGTCGCGATCAGATGGCGGGAAGGCGCGTTGATCGCAATCGGGGCGGGCGCATAGGCGGCAGGAAATGCCGATCCGGGTGGCGGCTTTATCCGACGCCAGGTCAAGCCCATCGGCATAGACAAATTCGCGCGCA
>RFSU01000075.1 GCA_009923795.1 Sphingomonadaceae bacterium | reverse complement strand
CAATCCCCCGTTCGCTCTCAAGGATTGATCCCGTGCGGGTATATTCCGCATCCAGATTTACCCGGCCCTTTTGGCCAATGCGCACAAGGCCTGTTTCAAATTCAAGGTCCGTGCGCCCGCCAGTTGTCGGCCCGCCAATCTCCCCTTCCAGAGTGACGGCCTTAAAGCCCGGCCGCAGGATGAAGTTGATGACGCGCTGGTCGGCCGCATAGCCAAAGCGCAAAGCCACATCTTCCGGCAGAATCTCGACCCGCTGAATAGCCTCGCTGGGCAAGTCGCGCAGTTCGGCAAAGCCCGAAATCCGCTTGCCATTGAGCAGAACAACCGGCCGCCCATCGCCGCGACCACGGCCAGAGCGGGTCTGTGCCGACAAGGCCGAGAGCAAGTCAGCAACGCTTGACACACCATAGCTTTGGATCGCCGCGCTATCGAGAACGACATCGGCAGGAATGGCGATATTGACCGATCCGGCTAGCGCGGGTGCCGTGACGACAATATCATGCGCCTGATCCCCCATGCCCTCGAGAACCGATTGAGCGGCCCATAGGGGTGCACAGGCAGCAGAGAGGGCAAAGGCCGCAAGGGCGCTTCGTGGGGAGGTGATTCTTTGTGTCATATATTCTCGCTTCGTTAAGAAGCTTTGATTACGCGCAGATGAACAGGGGAGCGCCGTCGGCCAAAAAGCCAGCCGACGGCGCCCTCTCAATGCTTATACGCGTCGGGAAGCGGCCCTGCGCCCGGTTGCAGATACCGATCCCGCAAGCGGGTCTGCCGGGTAGACAGCGGCTGCTCTACGCCGTCGATCCAGACCTTAACAACGGCAGAGGTGACTTCCAGCGGATCGCCATCCCATAAGACGATATCGGCGCGTCGCCCGGCTTTGAGCGACCCAATTTCACCGCCCAGTCCGACGATGGATGCCGGAACAGAGCTGATCGCAGCAAAGGCATCGCCCCATGATAGGCCCGTAGCCCCCGGCACCTTGGTCAGGGCAACCAAATTGCCTGCATATTGCATGCTCAACTGCGCCTGACGCGCTTCATTGTCGTTGATCATGCCAATGCCCACTTCAACGCCCGCCGCCTTCATGCGGCCGACATTGGATTGGGTGGCGGCGATTTGTTCAAACGAGTCGGGCAAATCGTTCAGCGCAGAGGCCATAACGGGCACCTTGGCGGCCGCGATTTGAGGGGCCACCCGCCATCCCTCTGTAGCACCTACCAAAACGAGGCTGAGCGTCGGATAGCTTTTCTTAAGCCCCAGCACGATCAAGATGTCTGCCGCGCTTTCGACATGCACGAACAGCTTCATCGTGCCGTTCAGAATGGGCACAAGCGCCAAGGCATCCGGCCGCTTCAGCATTGCGTCCTCATGGAACACACCCACAGATGCGTCCTTGGCTTCGGCCAGCGCGGTTTTGAAGGCCGCGATCAGGGCAGGCCGGGAACCGCCTGCGAGACGCGCGCCCGTTTCGCCAAATTCCATGAATTGGAAAGCGCGCGACTTGGTCACGGGATCAAAATCTGCCCCCGTATCCATAACAGCGCCTTGGCCGCCAAAAATGGCATTGCCCGCATCTGGCGAGACAATGGCTCTGGTCACACCGGCTGCCCGGTTGACGGCAACAGCCGAAACATCCGGATTGATTGCGGGCGCAATATCCAGCGACACGTTAAAGGGAGAATTACGCGCTTCTGTGTCATTGCTAGGATCAACAGCATCGACACCGACCAAACCCATACGGGTAAAGCCCGCAACAATCCCGGGCGTGACCCATTTGCCCGTCGCGTCAATGCGCGCAGCCCCTGCCGGAATGGCAATGGCGGCACCTGCTGCGACGACACGGCCGTTGGTGACAATCACAATGCCCTTTTCAATTGGGGCAGATCCATCGCCAATGACGACCTTGCCGCCTGTAATGGCGACCGTCTGGGCAGAAAGGGGGGCGGCGATAAGAGCGGCACAAGCCAGAAGAAGATGCTTCACTTCACGTCTCCTTCACCGGGCTGGCCCATTTCAAAATCAGCCACAGGCCGTTTTTTGGGATCAGCCGCATCATACATCAGCGCGCCATCAATCCAGACCTTGTCCGGACGCGTATAGACCGACAGCGGATTGCCGTTCCAAAGCACAATATCGGCCATCTTGCCGGGCTTTAGGCTGCCCGTCTTATCCGCGATGCCTAGCGCCTTGGCTGGATTATAGCTGAGCCATGTCCAAGCCTGCTCATCAGAAACATTAACCCCAATGCGACGGCCATCGGCGACTGCCTTGGCCGCATCTTGGTTAAGACGCTGAATGCCATTGGCATCGTCCGAGTGCACGATGGCGCATGCCCCGGCCTTATGCACCAGCGGGATATTCTCATTGATGGCGTCATAGGACTCCATCTTAAAGCCCCACCAATCTGCCCACATGGCCGAGCAAATACCTTCCTTCGCCAGAAGGTCAGCAATTTTATAGCTTTCAACCGCGTGGTGGAAGGTTGAGACCTTATAGCCAAATTCCTTTGCCATATCGATGACGAGACTCATTTCGTCGGCGCGATAGCAGTGGTTGTGGACAAGGATTTCGCCGGACAGAACGTCCGCCAGCGTTTCCATGGCGAGATCCCGGGCAACCGCTTCACCCTTATCGAGCTTGCGCTTATATTCAACGGCCCGCGCCCATGTCTGGCGATTGACCGCCATATTGCCCATGCGCGTCTGCGGCATTTGTCCGCGAGAACCATAGACCCGCTTCGGGTTTTCGCCGCAGGCCATTTTCAGGCCATAAGGTGCGCCCGGGAACTTCATGCCCTGCACATTACGCGCATAGACATTCTTGATCGTGACGGAGCGGCCGCCAAAGAGATTGGCCGAACCGGGCAAAATCTGAAGCGCCGTCACCCCACCATTGGCGAGCGCGCGGGAAAAGCCCGGATCTTGAGGCCAAACGCTGTGTTCCGCCCAAACTTCGGGGCGGACAGCTCCGGTTGCTTCATTGCCATCGGAATGCGCGTCAACACCGGGGGAGGGATAATCCCCCAAATGCGAGTGCACGTCGATAATGCCGGGCGTGACCCATTTGCCGGTACCGTCAATGACGGCATAGCCATCCTTGGCCACACCATTGGCCTCAATGCCCTCAACCTTGCCGTCGCGGAAATAGACGGTGGCGTTCACAAACTTTGCGCCTTCCCCATCATAAATTGTGACGTTGGTGACGGCTGTCGGTACGCTTGGGTAAGCGTGATAGGTGGACGGATAGGGATCCTTGTTAAAGGCCGGGGCTTTCGCCTCTACCTTGGCGGCATCCTCATCCTTTTTCTTGGCAAGGGCAGGCGTCGTCATGGACGCCAGCACCATCGCCGATCCTGTGAGAAGAGCGGTGAGACGCATTAGAGTGTGTTTCCTTCTGTCGTATCCTTGAGTGTATCCAGGTGCATCCAACGCTTGACGATCCGCGACACTAGAAGAACGCCGATGCCAACCGCGATCGTGATCCACCCAATCTGTGAATAAATGGCAATGGTACCCTCTTTGCTCATCTCGCCATCATGGCCGCCAGTTGCTTCGCCAATCTTACCAGCCACAAAATTGCCGCCTGCCGTTGCGAAGAACCAAGCCCCCATGATGAGGCTCGCCATTTGCGCCGGGGCCAGCCGGTTCATCGCCGACAGGCCAACCGGGGAGAGGCACAACTCCCCCGTGGTCTGGAAGAGATAGATGAGGAAGATGAAAATGACGGGCGTCATATTCTCCATACCCGTCGTCTGCGCACCCCAGACAAGGATTAGGAAGGAAAAGCCGATCTGCAGCAGGGCAAGACCGAATTTAGCGGGCGTCGATGGCTCTAGCCCCTTCTTGCCAAGCCATGTCCAGAGCCACGCAAAAATCGGCCCGAGTGCGACAATGTAGAAGGGATTGATCGACTGAAAAATGGAGGCCGGGACCCCCGCCCGATCCACATAACGATCTGTAAACAGGTTGAGCGATCCGCCTGCCTGTTCAAACAAACCCCAGAAAACGGGCTGAAGCGCGATCAGGAACAATATCGCAAAAATGCGATCCCGATCTTCCTTTGGAAGCTGAAGCGCCTTGACGACAATATAACCGAGCAGCACCACGCCAGACGCCAACAACAAGTTCCCAATCAGGTTCTGATGCTGAATCAGCAGCCAGATCAGGCCAATAGAAGCGAGGCTTAGGCCATAGAGCAGCCATTCAAAGGGCAGGCCTGCAACGCGCTTCTTCAGGCGTTCCGGATCTGGGCTTTCGCCCTTACCCAGCAATAAGGGCTTGCCGAGCACGAAGACTATCAGGCCAAGCAACATGCCAATGCCTGCCGCGCCAAAGCCATAGGACCAGCCATAGACTTCACCCAGATAGCCAGCGACCAGCGTCCCGATGAAAGCGCCAACATTAATGCCCATATAGAAAATCGTATAAGCACCATCGCGCCGCACGTCCGTGCGCGGATAAAGCTGACCAACGATCACGGAGATATTCGCCTTCAAAAAGCCAGAGCCAACAATGATGAAGGCCAATGCCGCCCAGAAGACGTTAATCGCGGCATCGCCCTGCCCGCCATCGCCCTCAACCGCCATCAGCAAATGGCCGATTGTTAAAAGCACCGCCCCAAAAAGCACCGCCTTGCGTTGCCCAAGATAGCGATCCGCCAAATAGCCGCCCAGAACTGGCGTAATGTAAACAAGGCTTGTGTAAGCCCCATATACAAGGTTCGCCTGTCCATCCGAAAACAGCCAATGTTTCGTCAGATAGAAAATGAGCAGAGCGCGCATCCCATAATAGGAAAACCGCTCCCACATTTCTGCGAAAAACAGAACGAACAGGCCGCGCGGGTGGCCAAATAACGTCTTATCGTCAAATCCATTGACGGGATGTGCGGATGCCATGTTGGCGAAGCTCCCCTTTGAAGATGATCGGGCCGGTTGACCGGCCGCATAAGCGCCCGAGACTAGCGGAGATTTTGCGTGTGTGAAGAAGAATATTACGCGCGATCAAACTTGTCGCGCATAAACCTACCTTGCAGAAGCCCTTGAAATTACCTGCTAGCGCGCCCCATATCGACGTCATGAGCGATACAGTTAAATGGCACGGCACGACCATCGTTTCCGTGCGCAAGGGCGGAAAAGTGGTCATCGCGGGCGATGGTCAGGTTTCCATGGGTCAAACCGTGATGAAGCCCAATGCCCGCAAAGTCCGCCCGCTGGGCAATGGCGATGTGATTGCTGGCTTTGCCGGCGCGACAGCCGATGCCTTTTCCCTATTTGATCGGCTGGAAAAAAAGCTGGAGCAATATCATGGGCAGCTTTTGCGCGCAGCGGTTGAGCTGGCGAAGGATTGGCGCACCGACAAATTCTTGCGCAATTTGGAGGCCATGATGATCGTCGCCGATAAGGATGTGACGCTCATCCTGACAGGCAATGGCGATGTTCTGGAACCCGTGGACGGGATTGCGGCGATCGGATCAGGCGGGAATTTCGCGTTGGCGGCCGCCCGCGCGCTGATGGATTATGAACCCGATGCCGAAAAGCTCGCCCGCAAGGCCATGGCGATTGCGGCGGAAATTTGCGTCTACACCAACGACCAGCTGACTGTCGAAACGCTCGACAGCGCCAGCTAACCTTCCGCGGAATTGGTCGGGACTAAGGATAGAATGATGAACACCCCTCTCACCCCTAAAGCGATTGTTGCGGCCCTTGATGCGCATATCATTGGCCAAACAGCGGCCAAGCGCGCTGTTGCTGTCGCCCTGCGCAACCGCTGGCGTCGACAGCAATTATCGGCCGAATTGCGCGACGAGGTGACGCCCAAGAACATCCTCATGATTGGCCCGACCGGGTGCGGCAAAACCGAAATCAGCCGCCGCCTGGCCAAGCTTGCCGATGCGCCCTTCGTGAAGGTGGAAGCGACCAAGTTTACCGAAGTCGGCTATGTCGGTCGCGACGTCGAACAAATTGCCCGCGATTTGGTCGAAGAAGCCATCCGCCTCGAAAAGGAACGCCGCAGAGCCGCCGTCCGCGACAAGGCAGAAGAGGCCGCCATGAACAGCCTGCTCGATGCCCTGACCGGCAAGGACAGTTCGATTGCGACCCGCGACGCCTTTCGCCTGCGGTTTCAGGACGGGCATCTTGAAACGACCGAGATTGAGATCGAAGTTGAAAACGCGCCCAACATGCCCTTTGAAATTCCAGGCGCACCCAATGTTGGCATGATCAATTTGAGCGATATGATGGGCAAGGCCTTTGGCAGCGCGCCAAAGAAACGCCGCAAAATGTCCGTGCCAGCCGCTTGGGCCAAGCTGGTGGAAGAAGAATCCGATGCGCGGTTGGATCAGGATGATGTCGCCCGTGTCGCACTGGTCGATGCAGAGGCCAATGGCATCGTCTTTCTGGACGAAATTGATAAGATTGCCGTGTCCGACGTGCGCGGCGGCTCTGTCAGCCGCGAAGGCGTGCAGCGCGATCTCTTGCCACTGATCGAGGGCACAACCGTTGCCACCAAATATGGGCCGATGAAAACGGACCATATTCTCTTCATTGCAAGCGGCGCTTTTCATGTCGCCAAGCCCAGCGATCTCTTGCCCGAACTTCAGGGCCGCCTGCCGATCCGCGTCGAGTTGCAGGCGCTGAGCGAAGCAGATTTTGTGCAGATTCTGTCGGACACCCGCGCTAGCCTGACGACCCAATATTCCGCTTTACTGGCAACCGAAAAAGTGACGGTGGATTTCACCGAAGATGGCATCCGCGCCATCGCCCGGATTGCGGCCGAAGTGAATCAATCGGTTGAGAATATCGGCGCACGCCGCTTGTCCACCGTATTGGAAAAACTGCTGGAGGATATCAGCTTCAACGCCGAAGAAACGCCCGGCGAGACGGTGACCATTGATGCGGCTTATGTGAATGCGCAGTTGGCCGATGTCGCCAAAAATGTCGACCTGAGCAAGTACGTCTTGTAAGGGAAAACAGCGCCATTTATGCTCTTGGTATCAGGATGCCAAGGAGAGTGTGATGGGACGATCTGGCGGCTGCCATTGCGGCGCAATTCGGTATGACGTGGAAGGGGAACCCCAGCATGTGGCGCTGTGTCATTGCAGCGATTGTCGGCGGAGCGCGGGCGCGCCGCTGGTCAGTTGGGCAGCCTTTTCGGAAGACGAATTGACGGTGACACAGGGGCAGCCCATCACGTTCAACTCATCAGGGGCCGCAATGCGCAGCTTTTGCGGCACATGCGGAACGGGGCTGTTCTATCGCAACGCAGACATGCTCCCCGGCATTGTCGATATCCAGTCAGTGACGCTTGACGATCCCGAAGCGCTCCCGCCTGCTGCCCATATTCAGGTGGCCGAGAGGCTGCACTGGATGGACGGTTTGGACACTCTGACCCGATTTGAGCGTTATCCCGGAATGGAATAACGGCTCCTTCTGTCAACAGCCTCGCCGACATTTGAAAACCGCCATGGATGACAGGGCGCGTCCCGTGTGCAAAAAGGGGGCGCTTTGACCAATGACACTGACATTCGCGCGCAAGACGTGACCAGCCACGACGTTGCCAAAGGCGCGGGGACAACACTGTTGGCGCGGCTTGGCGCGATCATCGAAGTGGTGGCACAGCCCGCCTATGTCTGGCTGTTTGGCCTTGCCAGTTTCGGGATTTACACAGCACTTTGGGCCGCGATCACGCTGCTCCAAAACATCGCAAATCTTGGCATGACAACCGCGCTACAACGCACCGTTCCACAAGCAAAGTCTGAACGCGAAGCTGTGGCTGCATTGCGCGCCGCCACCATATTGGGCGTCACCCCCTGCTTGGTGATCGCATTTTTTGCATCGATCTTTGCCTCCAGCCTGACCCATATCTTCAATGCGGCGGACAAGGATGTTCAGCAATTGGGGCTGTTCATCACGCTATTCGCCTGGGCCCTCCCCCTGTGGGCTTTTATTGAGGTCGCAACTTCTGCTTTGCGGGCGCGCCGCGTCTTTGGGGCTGAAATCCGCCTGCGGCTTTTTTGGGAACAGGTGGTGCGCCTCATAGCGGCTAGCGGCTTCTGGCTTGCAGGTTTTGGCACCCTATCACTCTTCTACGCCCATCTGGCCTCGCTTTTGATCATTTGCGGACTGTGCGTTCGGCTGATCGCGCGCCATTATGATTTGTCCCTGCTCGCCTCCGGCCCCGATCATCGACCGATCTGGCGGGAAACTTGGTTTGCCGGAATTTCGATCATGCCCGCCAATCTGGTCGCCCGCGCGTTAAGCGATGTGCCAACGCTTCTTCTCAATGCTTTGCTGCCCGGCGCTCAAGGTGCTGTTGCAGGCGCGCAATTTGCGCTGATCCGCAAAGTCTCCTCAATTGTGCAGACCGTCCGGATCGCCTTTGCTTATGTCCTGTCGCCGCTTGCCTCAGCCGCAGTGACCGGGGGCAAGACCGCGGTGGAACCGATTTACGCCTTTGCAACCCGCGTTTCTTTATGCGTGGCGCTGCCGGTCAGCCTTGTTCTGATCGCCGGGGGTGGAACCATTTTACAAGCCATTGGAAGAGGGATGGAAAACACCTATCCCGCGCTTGTCCTTTTGCTGGCGGCTCGGTTCGCAGAAGCCGCCACCGGCACAGCTATGCCCATTCAGCAAGTTGTGTCGCGCTATCGGAGCCAGCTTTTGAGTTCTATTGCGGGGGTCACGGTGGCGCTGGTCACTGGGCTATTGCTGCTGCCAGAAAACGGCTTGGTGGGCATGTCAATCGCCGTTGCCCTTGGTCTCACCGTGACATCGGCCGTTCCCTTGGCACAATTGTTTCGGCAGGATGATCTACACCCCTTTGCGCGCCCGTTTGGCAAGGTCACACTGCGGGCGGGACTTGTGTCGATCCTGGCCTTTGGCTTGGCGGCTGTCGTCAATGCACTGCCGATTGGCATTGCCTTGCCCGGCTTGATCCTGCTGATGCTGGCGGCACTTTGGGCGTCATGCCGCTATGCCTTGCCAATCGAAGATCGGCAGTATTTGGGGTCAGTCGGCCGTCGTTTACGCCTCGTCTGACCGACGCTTGAGAATCTGCTCGGCCAGCGCATGATCACTTGGCTTATCGACATCAATGGCCGCCTCGGCAAAACGCATCGGCACCAATCGCGCGGCAAGGCCAAGCCGCTTGCCCGCTTTTTCCAGCGCCGCCGCCAGACCAATGGTCCGCGTAATCGCGCGCAGGGCGAGCAATGGGCCGAAATGCAAAAACAGTTTCCAAGCTTTTTTGCGATCCTGCTCCGCCTCTGCCCACAGCAAGAGCGCAGGCCGCGCCGAGAGAGAAGTCAGGGCAAACAAATTGCAGCCAGACCAATCGCCATCGGCAAAGCGCAGCCAAGTTCGCTTATTGCCGGGATAGGCGGCCTCCAGCCTTTGGCGCTCGACCATGGCGACCGCGACATCGCCCGTCGCTTCGGCCAAAAAAGCCTCCACCATATCGCGGGTCAAAAGCGGGTGGTCTGCGGTTGTCACCAGCACCGGCCAGTGCACATCCGCGCGATCCATCACATGCAATATGCTGGTCGAAATGCCACGCCCGCTGGTCATAATCTCTGCCGACCCGCCGTCGGAAACAGCCTGTCGCAGGGCATCGGGCACTTGCGTCAGAACGATGGTCCGGTCGATTTGCGGCACGCTGGACAGGGTGCGCACAACGCGCGTGACCATCGGCTCCCCGCCCACCGGAACCAGCGCCTTCCAGTCCAGGTCGAAGTGGCTGGCCATTGGATCTGGGCCGGGTCGCTGGCCAGCCAGGACCAGCACCGTCCAACGGGAGAGATTATTGGTCACCTTTTTGCCTCAAAGCATCCATAAAGACAGTCCATGAACCTTGCCATTTTCGATCTTGACCGCACATTGACGAAGGTTAGCACCTACACGCCCTTTTTGATTTTTGCAGCCCTTCATCGCGCGCCCTGGCGATTGGTGCTCTTGGCGATCTGGGTTTTGGCAATGGGCGGCTATTTGATCGGCCTGTCTTCGCGCAAGACTCTGAAGGAAATTGGTTTTTTCCTGCTGATCGGGCGGCGGATCCCGGCGGAGGCCCTTCAGCGTTTGGCGAAGGAGTTTGCCCGCCTAACCCTTGCCAAGAATATGGCAGCAAGCGCGCAGACACATATTCAA
>RFSU01000074.1 GCA_009923795.1 Sphingomonadaceae bacterium | reverse complement strand
AAAGCACAAGGCCAAGTTGGTCAGTACCACTTTGCGCCGCTTAGCGGCCAGCCACCAAAGCAAATTGCCCAGCACAAAACCCAAGCCACGCAGCAGCGGCAATGGCAAAGCGTTGGATCAAATCCTTAATCTCGCCGTCCGTCAGCGGAACGGGCATGCCAAACTGCCCACCGGGCAACCCCAAAGGCACAGCGGAAGGGGCCTTGGGCGTTTTATTGACAATGGCTTGCGTTTGCCGACCGGCATGGCTGATCTGCATCCATAGGTGATTGCCAGCGACAGTTCCCGCCTTCGCCCAAGATGCGAGTGCCGCCTTCATGTCGGCAGAGGGTGGACGATCAATAATGACGTTGCCCGGCCGCTCCAGATGATCCCGATCAATGATGACATTGCCGGTCAGGTGCATGCCGGCCCCGCCTTCAGACCAGCAGCGATAGAGCCGATCCAAAGCCGGGGTTGGCACACCATTGGCCGTCGCCAACCCTTCGGTCATCGCCCCCTTTGCCAATCGGTTGGGCAAAGTGGCGCCACAGGGCAGGCGGAGCGGCTCGGCAATCCTCATGCGGCAGTCGCCTGTTCCCAAACCGCGCGATATTTTTTGCGCAGCGAGACCTTGTCGATTTTCTCCGTGCCAAGGCGCGGGAGATTGTTGGGCTCAAACCAGATTTTGGCCGGGACTTTGAAGGCAGCAATCCGGTCCTTCAAAAACGCAATCAGCCCGGCTTCGTCCAGCGTCTGGCCGGGATGGCAATAAACGACAGCGCCCGGCAACTCGCCCAAGCGTTCATCGGGCAAACCAAAGACGCAGGCTTCGGCAATGGCGGGGTGTTCGTAAATCGCGGCTTCGACTTCTTGGCAGCTGATATTTTCACCGCCGCGGATGATGATGTCCTTCTTGCGATCGACGATGAACAGATAGCCGTCCTCGTCCAAATAGCCGACATCGCCGGTACGGAAATATCCGTCATCGGTCATGCAATCCGCTGTTGCATCTGGCCGGTTCCAATAGCCAGAAAAGAGGGCAACGGAACGGATGGAGACTTCGCCCCGCTGGCCTTGCGGCACCGGCTTTCCTGCATCATCCAAGATCGCCATGTCGACCAAGGGCCTCGAGGGAAGACCCGTTGAGTTGGGTTTTTCCAGATAATTGGTGGAAAAATTGCCCGCCCCAATGCCGTTGGTTTCGGTAAGGCCATAGCCAAGTGCGGGGGGTGCTGTTGGAAATTCATCGGCAATGCGCTTCACATGTTCCACCGGGCGCGGTGCACCGCCCCCGGCCAAGCCCTGAAGCGTCGACAGATCATATTTGTGACGATCGGGATGTGACATCAGCTCAAAGCTCATCAACGGCACGCCGGTGAAGTTGGTTATCTTTTCTTTCTGGATCAGCTCCATCGCCGTCACGACATTCCACTTGGGCATCATCACAATTTTGCGGCCAATTGCAAAGCTGACGAGCATCACCGGAACTTCGCCCGTGACGTGGAATAGGGGAACGGTCAAAAGCGTGGCGTGCTGCGGCCGATCCGCAGAGACGGTTCCATCTTCTGTTGCCAGTTGCAGCATCATCAGGGCCTGGACGATATAGTTGAACGTGCCCTGCACAACCGCGCGATGCGTCGAATAGGCGCCCTTGGACTGGCCGGTTGAGCCTGAGGTGAACAGGATCGTTGCCAGATCGTCCCCCGTGAGTTCTGGCAGAGCCACGTCAGATAGGTCGGCCGAGCCCAATATGGGGGCGAGTGCGTGTTCCAGTGGGGCCGCCACATCAAGGGTGACAATCCGCGCGGCACCCGCATAGCCGACTTCGCTCAGGCGGTCGGCGCGGGGCTGATCCGCCAGCACCAAAGTTGCGCCCACATCGTCAATACCGGCAGCCAGTTCAGCACCCTGCCACCAGCCATTGAGCAGCGTCGCACATCCGCCCGCCATCAAGACGCCCATGTACAGGATGATCCAAGACGGCGCATTGCGCATGGCAATGCCAATCCGGTCCCCGCGCTGGACATTGTGCAGCTTGACCAACGCCTTGGCGATGCGGTCTGCCGCGGCATAGGTCTGCTTGAAGGAGAGGCGTTGATCGCCATCAACAATAAACTCCGTGTCCCCATGTTGGGCGCAGAAATAGGCAAAATAATGGGACAAAGCAGGCGGAGCTGCGGCGACCATCGGCAAATCGACCCCAAAAGCATGATGGGGCGTCAGCGCCATCGGCGCGCCGGGGGCCGTCAGCATTTCGGTGGCCTTTGCTAAGCGCAGGTCCAATTCAGATGGCATCAGAATCTCTCCCTTTATGTTCTTCTCTCCTCCCCCTATGTAGGGCCAAATTCTGAGGGGAAAAGCCTTGATCCTTACAAGTCTCATTGACGCTACGTCTGCTGTGCGGTGGGAGAGCCTTGGCCTTGATCCCGTCGCCCTTGATCTGGGCTTTTTCAAGGTCAGATGGTATAGCCTTTCCTATATTACCGGCATTCTTGTCGGCTGGTGGTATCTGACCAAATTGGTCACACGTCCCGGCGCACCGATGACCAAGGCGCAGGTGGAAGATCTCGTCATCTACGCAACGCTTGGCATCATCTTGGGCGGGCGTTTTGGCTATATTCTCTTTTATCGACCAGAGATGCTTGGGCAGCCGCTGAGTATCTTCAAATTATGGGAAGGTGGGATGAGCTTTCACGGCGGGGTGATTGGCGTCATTCTGGGCGTGCTCTGGTTTGCGCGGTCGCAAAAGGTCAATTGGCTGCGGACGCTCGATTATCTTGTCGTCGTTTATCCCATTGGGCATTTCCTCGGCCGCCTCGCCAATTTCGTGAATGGGGAGTTATGGGGCCGGGAAACAACGGTCGCTTGGGGCATGATCTTTCCGGGCGGCGGAGATGTGGTGCGCCACCCCAGCCAGCTCTATCAGGCTGGGCTGGAAGGGCTGGTGCTTGGGCTCATTCTTTCCGTGCTGTTCTGGAAATCCGATGCCCGCCTGAAGCCGGGCGCGCTTGCCGGACATTTTGTGTTCTGGATGGGCGGCTTCCGCTTTGTGGCCGAAACCGTGCGGGAACCGGATGTGGGTGTTCATGGGCTGCTGGGCATGACCATGGGGCAGACTTTGTGCGTCCCGATGATCCTGATTGGTCTTTATCTCATTCTGACGGCCCAAGGGCGTCGTGACCGGGCAGATGCCAGTGACGGACACACCAGCAACGCCTGATCCGCTGCTGCCGGAACGGTTGGCGCGGGCGATTACGCTGGGCGGGCCAATTCCGGTGGCGCAGTTCATGGCCGCGGCAAATGCCCATTATTACGCCACGCGTGATCCCTTGGGCGCGGCCGGGGATTTTGTCACCGCGCCTGAGATCAGTCAGATGTTTGGGGAATTGATAGGCCTGTGGCTGGCGGATCTTTGGGATCGGGCCGGACGGCCCACAACCCATTATGTCGAACTCGGGCCGGGTCGCGGGACACTCGCCAAGGATGCCCTGCGGGCGATGGCCAAGGCCGGGCTGACGCCGGATGTGCATTTTGTTGAAACCAGCCCGGTGTTGCGAACGGCACAGGCGACCGCAGTGCCCGGTGCGATCTGGCATGATGATGTCACCACGCTGCCCGACAATGCGCCGCTTCTGATCGTCGCCAATGAATTTTTTGATGCGCTTCCTGTTTATCAGCTCGTGCGTCGGGCCGAACATTGGCATGAACGGCGCGTTGCCTGTCAGGACACGATGTTCCTGCCAATCGCCGGAAAGCCTGTACCAGACGATCTGGTGCCAGAGGCGCTGCGGGACGCAGCCCCTGGCAGCATCGTTGAAAGCTGCCCGGCGGGCGTTGCGATAGTCCGGGCCTTGTCCAAGCGGCTGGCAGCGCAGGGCGGCGCGGCCCTGATCATCGATTATGGCTATGATGGCCCAGCCCTTGGAGAGACGCTTCAGGCGGTCAAAGACCATGGCTTTGGCCAATCCCTTTGACGCGCCGGGCGCGCATGACCTGACGGCGCATGTCGATTTTGCAACTTTGGGTGGCATGGCCGAATTGTCTGGGGCGAAGGTCTATGGTCCGGTTGGGCAGGGCGATTTTCTCGGCCTATTGGGAATTGCAGATCGCGCAGCCTCGCTTGCCCGCGCCCATCCAGATCGCGGCCCGGAATTGGCAGAGGCACATCACAGGCTCACCCACCCGTCTGAAATGGGGGCTTTGTTTCGGGCGATGGCGCTGACAGGCATGGGCTGGCCTGATCCCGCAGCCTTCGGCTAAGGCCCCATCATGGATGACATAAACACATATCGCGCGGCGGCGCTGGATAGCGTTGCACATGGCTTTTTGGGGCGACGCGGGGGTGTGTCAACGGGGGTTCATGCTGGATTGAATGTGGGTGTCGGGTCAGAGGATGATCCAGATGCTGTGCTCGAAAACCGGCGGCGCGCAACAGAGGCGGTTCTACCCGGCGCGTCGCTTGTGACGGTGTTTCAGGTGCATTCGCCAGATGTGGTGCGGGTCGATACGCCCATTGCCCTTGCCGATCGTCCCTCGGCCGATGCGATGGTGACCAACAGGCCGGGCCTTCTGCTCGGCATTTTAACGGCGGATTGCGCGCCGGTGCTTTTGGCGGATGTGCAAGCGGGCGTAGTCGGTGCGGCCCATGCGGGGTGGAAGGGGGCTTTTGCGGGCGTGACGGATCGCACGATTGAAGCCATGGTTGCGCTCGGCGCTGATCCCGAGCGGATTGTGGCCGCCATCGGGCCGTGCATTGCGCGCGCTTCTTATGAGGTGGATGATGGCTTTGCCCGCCGCTTTCAAGAGCAAGATCCAGCGCATGAGCGGTTCTTTTCGCCGGGGCGCACAGGCCATGTGCAGTTTGATCTCGAAGGCTATGTCACGCATCGCCTTGCCGTCGCCGGCGTCTCTCGTGTGGAAGCAATGGGGATTGATACCTATGGCGATGCCGAGAGCTTTTACAGCTTTCGTCGTGCGACCCATCGGGGAGAGCCAGGCTATGGTCGGCAAATTTCCCTCATCGGTCTTCGCGGCTGATCGTCTTGCACAGCGAACAGATCGGCCCTAGCTCTGCCCCATAGATAAAGGGGGAGGGCGATATGAACAGCGCACAAAAATGGGGCCTAGGATCGGGCCTGATAATCTTTGTCGTCCTGCTTCTTCTCCCGCCGCCAGTGGGGATGGCATTACTCGCTTGGCGGGCCGCTGCGCTGGTGATCCTGATGGCCATACTCTGGATGACAGAGGCTCTGCCACTGACGGTGACGGCACTTCTGCCTTTCGTCGCCTTTCCCTTCATGGGTATTTTAAGCGCGGATAAGGTGGCTGCCGCTTATTATTCCCCCATTCTTTTTCTCGTGCTCGGCGGGGCGTTTATTGCGCTCGCCATTGAACGAACCGGGCTGCACCGCCGGTTTGCGCTCACCATTCTTGCTCGCGGTGGGCGGTCAGCGGGCAGTCTTTTGCTGGCGTTCATGATTGCGACGGCCTGTATCTCCATGATCGTGTCCAACACGGCAACCGCCCTGATCATGATGCCGATTGCCGTCGCTGTGCTCCGCGCCAATCGGACGGCGGCGGGCGAGACAGAGGGACTGGCCGGGGCCTTGCCCATGGGCATTGCCTTCGCCGCCTCTATTGGGGGGCTGGGCACGCTGGTTGGCTCCCCCACCAACGCCATTGCTGCTGGGCTGATTGAAACCAGCGTGGGTTATCGGATCGATTTTCTAACATGGTCGCTCTACGGCCTCCCCATTGTCGCACTGGCCATTCCGGTTTGCTGGTTCATCTTGATGCGCATTCAAAATGTGTCGGTCGGCAGCTTTGATGTGCAGGCAACGCATGCGAGCATTGGCGATGTTGGGTCTTGGTCAACCGCGGAAAAACGTCTTGTACCACTCATCCTAGCGGTTGTGGCGGGCTGGGTGCTGCTTCCCCTGATGTCAGCAGGCCTCCCGAAAGGCATGGTTGAGGATGGCACAATTGCCATTCTCATTGCGCTCCTCCTCTTCGTCGTGCCCGATGGCACGGGTCGGCCCATTCTCGTTTGGAAAGAGGTGGATCGCGCGCCCTGGGGGGTGATTATGATGTTCGGTGGCGGCCTTGCGCTGGCGGCGGGGATCAGCGCCTCTGGTCTTGCTGGCTGGCTGGGAGAGGCGCTGGAGCCGTTAAGTGCGGTGCATCCGGTTGTTGTCGCGCTTGCGCTGGTTGCACTTGTCATTTTGGTGACGGAATTTGCCTCAAATGTGGCAACAGCCTCCGGCATTATGCCCGTGGTCGGCGGGCTGATTGTGGCGACGGGCGCAGACCCGGCCCTGCTGGCCGTGAGCGCCGCCATGGCCGCCAGCTGGGGCTTTATGCTGCCATCGGGAACCGGCCCCAATGCCATTGCTTGGGCGACAGACCATATCGCTTTGCCACGCATGTTGAAGGCGGGCCTAATGCTCGACCTTGTCGGTATTCCGCTGATTGTGGGTGTGGTTTGGTTGATGGGCCAAGTGATCGGTTAAGCCACTAAGCCCAGTCGAGGATCGTCCAGCCACGTTTGGCGGCTAGCGTCCGCAAGGGGCCATGGGCGTTGGTCGCAAAGGCTTCATCCGCCCAATCGAGGCAGGGGGCGTCGGACACATGGTCGGAGAAGAAGCGGATATGGGCGTCTTCGCGCGCCACACCCTTTTTCGCCATCCAGCCCTTCACCATGCGCAGCTTGGCCGCGCCGTAGCAATTTTCCCCGTCAATTTTGCTCATCAAGGTGTCGCCAGCCTGTGTTGGGCGGGTGGCAATGACATCTGCAATGCCCAGCAAATTGGCGATTTCGCGCACGTAAAAACTATAGGAGGCGGTAGCCAAGACCACCCGGCGGCCCTCGGCGCGCTCTTGCTCAATGCGGGCCAGTGCTTCGGCCAAGCTGTTTTTGGCAAGGGTGAAGCCCGCAAAGCCTCTGGAGATTTTTGTGAGCCTGTCCGTGCGGACATGGCGGCCCATCATCAACCTGAGGTTCACTTCCTTCAGCCGCGCGCGGCCCACGAGCTTCAGGGCAAAGCCGAGACTGGTCAAAACAACCAGCGGCGCAAAAACCGCCCGCCAGGGGCGATAGCGTGGCACGGCATAGACCAGAAACGGGCCAAAGGTCGCCGCGCGGGTGATGGTCTTATCCATATCAAAGATCGAAAGCTGCTGCATGACGCCCCCATAGGGCCTTAAACGTCCGTCTTCAAAGGGCAATCCAGCTTGCCGATCCCCCCATTTTGCATCACTGTGTCGCACGATGACGGGCATGGCAGACTTTGTAGAAGATTCGGGCGCACAGGGCCTGTCTGTGCGCCTGTCTGGTCGCCTGACGCTTGCCGATCTGGGCGATTTTCCGCGTCGGCTGGAGGGGCTATCCGCCACCCCAGCTGAAATCGACCTGTCGGGCGTTGACCGCATCGACACAGTGGGCGCGTGGATTGTGCAGCAACTGGCCGAACGAACAGGCGCACAAATCACAGGGGCCAGTACGGATGCGCTGCGGCTGATGGATCTCGTCCGCACCGCTGAAACAGAGGTGCGCGTTCGACCAGATCGCCCCAGCCCAGCAATCCGGGTGATTGGAGAAATTGGCGAAGCAACGCTCCTTTCGTTCAAAACGCTGATTGGCCTGATCAGCTTTTTTGGGGAGATTCTGATCGCAAGCTGGGCGCTGATCCGCCATCCGCGCCGCTTGCGCATGAACGCCGTTGTGCATCGATTTGAGCTCGTGGGCGTCAAGGCCTTGGGCATTATCGGGTTGATGAGCTTTCTGATCGGCATCGTCATTGCCCAACAGGGCGCGGTGCAGCTCGAGCAATTTGGCGCAGAGGTGCTCACCGTCAATCTCATCGGGCGGATCACCACGCGAGAACTGGGCGTGTTGATGACGGCGATCATGGTTGCCGGGCGATCTGGCTCTGCCTTTGCCGCGCAAATCGGCACGATGAAGCTGACGGAAGAAATTGACGCCATGCGCACCATTGGCGTGTCACCCATTGAGGCGCTGGTCATTCCGCGCATGTTGGCGGCGATTGTGCTTATGCCCCTGCTGGGCTTTTATGCCGCACTTGTTGCCATTCTTGGCGGCGGCCTCTTTTGCTGGGTCTCGCTTGAAATTCCGCCCATCACCTTTGTTCAGCGGTTGCAGGAAGTCATTCCGCTGACCGATTTATGGGTCGGCCTGCTCAAAGCCCCCGTCTTTGGCGCAATCATTGCGATGACGGGCTGTTTTCAAGGGATGCAGGTGTCCGGCAATGCCGAGGAAGTGGGCTTGAGAACCACATCGGCCGTGGTTCAGGCGATCTTTCTGGTGATCGTGCTCGATGCCTTTTTCGCGGTCTTCTTCACGCAGATTGGTTGGATCTGATGGATCTGGAGAATCCCATCGCCATTCGCGTGCGCGGCATCACCAACAGCTTTGGGGATCAGCTTGTCCATGACAATCTGGATCTCGATGTGCGCAATGGCGAGATATTGGGCGTGGTCGGTGGGTCGGGCACGGGCAAGTCGGTTTTGATGCGCACCATCATTGGCCTGCAACAACCTCAGGCTGGGTCGATTGAGATATTTGGCGAGCCGATGACGGGTGCCGATCCAGAAACAGAATTGGATTTGCGGCGGCGCTGGGGCGTCATGTTTCAAGGCGGAGCCCTATTCTCAACACTGACCGTTGCTGAAAATGTGCAAGTGCCGCTGCGCGAATTTTACCCCGATTTGGGGCAAAAGCTGATGGACGACATTGCGGCCTATAAGGTTTTGATGGCAGGTCTTCCCGCCAATGCTGGGCCGAAATATCCAGCCGAGCTGTCGGGCGGGATGAAAAAGCGCGCAGGCCTGGCGCGCGCGCTGGCGCTCGATCCGCAATTGCTCTTTCTCGATGAGCCGACCGCCGGACTGGATCCAATTTCGGCCGCCGCCTTTGATAGCTTGGTGCGCAGCCTGTCTCACGCGCTGGGTT
Organism: Sphingomonadaceae bacterium; assembly: GCA_009923795.1. Lineage (GTDB taxonomy): Bacteria > Pseudomonadota > Alphaproteobacteria > Sphingomonadales > Sphingomonadaceae > Aquisediminimonas. The sequence goes on along the minus strand of RFSU01000074.1, from coordinate 1,209 downwards.
TGACAGTGTTTTTGATCACGCATGATCTCGATACGCTCTACGCCACATGTGATCGGGTGGCGGTGCTGGCGGATCATAAGGTCATTGCCATTGGCACTCTGCCCGAACTTCTCGTATCGGACCACCCGTGGATCCAGCAATATTTTAACGGCCCGCGGGGCCGCGCTGCAATGGCGGCAGTTGATCGACACCCCGCCAAGGAGGCATGACGTAAAAATGGAAACGCGTTCAAACCATCTTCTGGTCGGTAGTGTCGTATTGGCGCTGCTGGCGGCCGTGCTTGCCTTTGCGGTTTGGATTGCGGGCATTTCCGGCGGCAATAGCAAGGAATATGATATCTTCTTCCGCCAGTCGGTCGAAGGTCTGGCCAAGGGATCCAGCGTGACCTTTGCGGGCGTCCCCTCTGGGCAGGTGCGGCATATTGAACTCTGGCGGCCCAACCCGGAATTTGTCCGTGTGCGCATTGCCGTGGATGAAGATCTGCCGATGCTCGTCGGCACAACGGCTTCCATTCAGGGCGTGGGCTTTACCGGCGTTTCGCAGATTCAGCTGACAGGTGCGGTCAAGGGCGCGCCCCCTATCACGGAACCCGGCCCGGCTGGCGTCCCGACCATCCCGACGAAAAGCGCGGGCCTGGGCGCGTTGCTCAACAATGCGCCGCAATTGGTTGAGCGACTTTCCACCCTGACCGAGCGGCTGACCGAGTTGATGTCGGATCGGAATCAGAAATCGATTGGCAATATCCTTGCCAATATCGACAAGGTGTCGGGCCATTTGGCGCGCAGCGGGCCAGAGCTTGAGGCCAGCATCAGCGAAGCCCGAACCACCATCCGCGAGGCGGGAATCGCAGCCAAGCAAATTGGTGAAATTGCGGGAACAACCAATGCGATGTTGAATGAAGATGGCCGCCCGCTGGTTCAGGATTTGCGCCGGACGGTGCGGTCGGCCGAACGCAGCATGGCGGCCCTTGATGAAGCCTTGGCAGAGGCAAAGCCCGGCATCCGAACCTTCTCAACCCAGACACTGCCGGAAATGGGCCAGCTGGTGCGCGATTTGCGCGCCATGTCGGAATCCTTGAATTCAGTGGCGAGTAAAATTGACCAGCAAGGGGCAGGGGCGCTGATCAGTGGAACCAAATTGCCCGATTATAAGGGCGGAAAGGACGGCAAATGATCCGCAAGTTTTTTCTGATGAGCGCACCCGCGCTCG
>RFSU01000073.1 GCA_009923795.1 Sphingomonadaceae bacterium | reverse complement strand
GCGATTATTATAGTTTTGGGGATCCGGTGCAGCTTGACCTTGGCGATGATGTCGATGTCGTGCTGATGCGTCAGGATCCTCCCTTTGATTTGGGCTATATCACCGCAACCCACTTGCTGGAGCGCATCGAGCATAAGACCTTGGTCGTGAACAACCCGGTGAGCGTCCGCAACGCGCCGGAAAAAGTCTTTGTGCTAGATTTTGCACAATTCATGCCGCCGACTCTGGTCACACGATCTCTGGAGGATGTGCGGGCGTTTCATCGCACCCATGGCGAGATTGTGATCAAGCCGCTGCATGGCAATGCAGGCTCTGCAGTCATGCATATTGGGCGCGATGGAAAAAACCTTGCCGCCCTGACCGACCTGTTCGGCGAAGTCTGGCGCGAACCCTTCATGGCGCAAGCCTTTATCCCGCAAGTTGAAAGCGGCGATAAGCGCATCGTCTTGATCGATGGCGAAGTGGCCGGGGCCATTAACCGCATTCCAGGCGCGGGCGAAATCCGATCCAATCTTGCCGCAGGCGGCCGTGCTGAGGCGACGCACTTGACGCCGGGCGAGCAGGAAATTTGCGATGCCATTGGCCCAGAGTTGAAGCGCCGTGGACTTTTATTTGTCGGTATTGATGTGATCGGCGGAAAATGGCTGACCGAAATCAACGTCACCTCACCAACGGGTATTGTCGCGCTAGATGCCTTTAATGGCACCGATACCCCTGCCATGATCTGGGATGCGATCGAACGGAAACTGGCCAGATGAGCGATTGGATTGTCCGACTTATTGAAGATGCGGGCTATCTTGGTATTGCGTTTCTGATGTTTCTGGAAACCGTCTTTCCGCCCATTCCTTCGGAAATCATCATGACCGTGGCGGGGCTGGGCGCAGCCAAGGGGAAGATGAATATCATTGCCGTCATTGCCTCTGGCACGGCGGGGGCCATGCTGGGCAATTATTTTTGGTATCTGGTCGCCCGCGTCATTGGCGTTGATCGCCTCAAGCCGTTCATAATGCGCTGGGGCCGCTTTCTCACGCTGGACTGGAAAGAGATTGAAAAGGCCGAACGTCTATTTGGCACGCAAGGCTGGGCCATTGTTTTTTTCGGTCGGATGCTGCCGACGCTACGGTCGCTTATCTCTATTCCGGCGGGCTTGCTTAAGATGCGACTGTCCACCTTTGTTTTCTGGTCGACAATCGGAACGGCCGGCTGGACCGCGCTTCTAGGGCTCGCCGGATATGCGATGGGTAAAAGTTTTGAGCAGGTTGATGCCTTTGTCGGCCCCATTGCGATTGCTGTGATTGTCGTCATTGTGATTGGCTATCTATGGCGGTTGATCACTTGGACGCCGCATCAGGGCTAAATGCGCTTCGGCGATTAAGCGCGGGGATGGGCCGCGCGATAGACGTCCAAAAGATAGGCCGCATCAACGGCTGTATAAACCTGCGTTGACGACAGGCTGGCATGGCCGAGCAGTTCTTGCAGGCTCCTGAGATCAGCACCCCGCGCCAATAAATGGCTCGCAAAGCTGTGGCGCAGGGCATGGGGAGTTGTCCGCTCCCCCAAATTGAGACGCACGCGCGCAGCCCGAACCGCGCGACGCACTGTCCCCGGCTCTAACGGCCCGCCGCGACTTCCCCGGAAAAGGGCCTCTCCCTTGGCGACCCCATAGGGGCAGATGTCCACATAGGCCTCAATCGCCGACCGCACCTCTGCCAAAAGGGGCACGATGCGGGTCTTTTGGCGCTTACCAGTGACGGACAGCGTCTCGCCGAGCGGCAGCACATCCCCAATCAGCCCCAAGGCTTCGCCAATGCGCAAGCCCGCGCCATAAAGCAGCAGCAAAATCGCCCAATCCCGCGCGGCGACCCAAGGCTCTCGCGCCTGATCTGCAACATCTTGCGCCAGCGACACGGCATCATCGGGGGAGATGGGGCGCGGCAAAGTGCGTTTGACGCGCGGCCCTTTCAGCCGGGGCACAGCATCTTCGCCGCCTGCAAATTTCAAAAAGGCCCTGACCGCCGATAATTCCCGCGCGGTAGAGGTGTTGGTGAGGCCATCCCCCCGGCGCGCGGCGAGAAAGGCCCGCAGATCAGACGCCTCAAGCCGGCTCAGGTCAGGCGCACCGCCCTGATGCACGCACAGGAAGCTCAACAGCCTATCTGCCGTTGCGGCATAGGCACGGATAGTGTGGACGGATCGACGCCGATCACGCCGCAAATGGTCTGACCAGCTTTGGACGATCCCGTTCAAATGATCTTCTGGCCGGTCTTTTCCCAATCCGAAAGGAAGCCGGCAATGCCCTTATCCGTCAGGACATGGTTGAACAGCGCCTTGATGACGGAAGGGGGGGCAGTCATCACATCCGCACCGATTTTCGCGGCCTCCAATACATGGACACCATGACGAACGCTGGCGACGAGAATTTCGGTGTCAAAGGCATAATTGTCGTAAATCAGACGGATATCGGCAATGAGCTGCATCCCATCAAAGCCATTATCATCATGGCGACCCACAAAGGGGGAAATGAAAGACGCGCCAGCCTTTGCCGCCAACAGCGCCTGATTGGCCGAAAAGCAGAGCGTAACATTCACCATTGTGCCGTCGCTGGTCAGCGCCTTGCAGGTTTTCAGGCCATCAATCGTCAGCGGCACCTTGATGCAGACATTGTCCGCAATTTTGCGCAGCACCTCTGCCTCCCGCATCATGCCTTCATGGTCGAGCGCCACGACTTCAGCCGAAACCGGGCCATCCACAATGGCGCAGATTTCGCGCGTCACGTCCATGAAATCGCGACCCGATTTGTGGATCAGCGACGGATTGGTCGTCACGCCATCGAGCAGGCCCGTTGCAGCCAGTTCCTTAATGTCGGCAATCTCTGCGGTGTCGGCGAAAAACTTCATCTTGGTCTGCCCCTGCTTGTGCGTGGTGATGCCTGTCGCATTACCCTGATTCTGCACCAAGACAAATCCTCTGCCCGCATGCTCGCCGATTAGATGCGGATAAGTTGGGCGACCTCATGCCCCCGGCTTGCCTAAATCGGGCCGATCATGCTCTAAGGCCGCTTCATTCTTGGATCGGGCAGATGGCGCGCAAATTCCTTTACATCATAGCTGGCTTCATTGTGCTGATCATCACGGTGCTGACGGCGCTGCGGCTGTTCGGGATGGAACTCTCGCGGGTCGCCTTTGTGCCGAGCACACCCTATCGCGCCCTGCCCGCTCTGTCGGCCAAAGCCTATGACAGCCCCAAAATGTGGATTGCCCGGCCAGATTTGCCCAACAATCCGGCACTTTGGCGGCCAGCGGGTCTTGGGGCCGAGAAAAAGTTAGCAGGCGATGTGGCGGTCTTCTTCCTCCACCCCACAAGCTATTTGTCGAAAGCCAATTGGAATGCGCCGCTCGACGATGCGGAGGCCAATCAGAACGCGGCGCGATACGTCCGCAATCAGGCCAGCGTGTTCAACGCGACCCGAAATATTTGGGCACCCCGATATCGGCAAGCAACATTTGGCACGTTTCTGACCGACCAGTTGGATCGGGAAAAGGCGCTCGCCCTTGCCTATGGCGACATTGTTCAGAGCTTCGATGCGTTTCTGGCCGCGCAAAAGCCGGACACGCCGATCATCCTAGCAGGGCATAGCCAAGGGGCTTTGCACCTTTCCCATTTGTTGAAAGATCGCGTCGCAGGCAGGCCGCTCGCGCGTCGGATTATCGCGGCTTATGCTGTGGGATGGCCGATTTCGATCCGGGCTGATTTGCCCGCTCTTGGCCTTCCGGGCTGTTCCGGGCCTGCGCAAACCGGCTGCGTCCTCAGCTGGCAAAGCTTTGCAGAGCCAGCGGACTATCAAGATATGGCAGCAGCCTTTGATGCCCAGCCGAGCCTGACGGACAAATCACGCGGAGATGCCTATCTCTGCACCAATCCACTCACAGGGGGTGGCTCTGCCATGGCCCCGGCATCTGCGAATAAAGGCACGTTGCGTACCGAGCTCACTGAAGAGTCTGCGGCATTGATTGCGGGGGCAGCACCTGCACGCTGCGATGAGAAGGGATATGTGCGGATTGGCGAAGGGCCAGATCTCGGGCCGCTTGTTCTGCCCGGCAATAACTATCACGTTTATGACTATAGCTTGTTCTGGGCAAATATCCGCGCGGATGCGGCCCGGCGGACGGCCGCATTTCTGGCGAAACAATGACGAGCATTCAGGACTTTCGAAGCGCCTTGCCGCAGGGAGGTCGCTTGATCGGCCTAGATGTCGGCACGCAGACAATTGGCACGGCGCTGTGTGATGCCGGGTGGACAATCGCCTCCCCCGCTGATCTCATCCGGCGCACCAAGTTCAGCGTGGATCGGGCAAAGTTGCGTGACTTTATTGCGGCCCAATTGGTGAAGGGCATTGTCGTTGGGCTACCGCTTAATCTCGATGGGACGGATAGCCCGCGCACGCAATCAACCCGCGCCTTTGCGAAAAACATCGCGGATCTTGGCCTTCCCATCCTGCTGTGGGATGAGCGTTGGTCAACCCAAGCGGTCGAGCGCGCGATGATTGCCGCCGACTTGTCCCGCGCAAAACGGGCGGAGCGGGTCGACTCCGCGGCCGCCTCTTACATCTTACAAGGGGTCATTGATGCGCTGGCCATGGGCGCGCCTGAATTTGACCAGAAGCTCTAAAAGCATCCGCAGTGCTTGACCCGGGGCCATAGCGGGCGCTAACGCTGGGCTTTAATGACATCGCCACTTTTTCCGCACCGGCATTTGCTCGGTATCGCTGGCTTACAGCCGCATGAAATCCTGTTTTTGCTGGATGAAGCAGAACAATGGGTGACGCTGAATCGATCCCTGACGAAACATGATGATCGGCTGTCTGGGCTGACCCAGATCAACGCCTTTTTCGAAAATTCGACCCGCACACTCCTGTCCTTTGAAATTGCGGGAAAGCGGCTTGGCGCGGATGTTGTGAATATGCACGCCGCCACGTCCAGCGTGAAAAAGGGGGAGACGCTGATCGATACAGCCATCACCCTCAATGCCATGCGCGCCGATGTGATTGTCATTCGCCATGCCTCGTCCGGCGCGGTTGCGCTCATTGCGGATAAGGTGGATTGCCCGGTGCTGAATGCGGGCGATGGCCGCCATGAACACCCAACCCAGGCGCTTCTCGATGCCCTCACCATCCGCCGCCGCAAGGGTCAGTTTCAGGGACTGAAAGTCGCCATTTGTGGCGACCTTCTCCACAGTCGGGTTGCGCGATCCAATATTTTGGCGCTGACCTCACTGGCCGCCGAAGTCCGCGTTATCGCACCCGCCACCCTAATGCCGCCAGCCATTGAGCAAATGGGCGTCACCGCCTTTACCGATATGGATGCAGGGCTAGAGGGCGTGGATGTTGTCATGATGCTGCGCCTTCAGACCGAACGGATGGAAGGCGGGTTCATCCCCTCTCTGCGCGAATATCATGCGCTTTATGGCCTGACCTATGAGCGGCTGAAACGCGCCAAGCCTGATGCGCTTGTCATGCATCCCGGCCCAATGAACCGGGGTGTTGAGATCGCCAGCGATGTGGCGGACGACGTCAATCGATCCGTCATCGCCGAACAGGTGGAAATGGGGGTTGCCGTGCGCATGGCCTGCCTTGATGTCCTGACGCGCAGCCGGAGGGGCAAGGCATGACCCAGCATATCGCCATCACCAACGCTTGTCTCTTGAGCGGCGGAACCAGCCTTTTGATCGAAGGGGATCGCATTGCGGGGCACGATCTGCCCATCCCAAATGGGGCGACGATCATCGATGCAAAGGGGACCCATGTCGCGCCCGGCATTGTCGATCTGGGGGTATTTTCTGTCGATAAGCGGGCCTGCATCGCGGGCGGGATCACGCGGATTGCCCTGATGCCAGATCAGACCCCAGTTCTCGATGAACCGGGCATTGTTCAACGCGCCGCCTTGGCCGCGAAGCCCGATCTTTGGGTACATCCGCTGGCCGCCGCCACGCGCGGCCTGAATGGCAAGGAACTTGGCGAATATGCCATGATGCGCAAGACAGGCGCTAAAGCGGTTGCAACAGGCCGCGGCTGGATTGCCGATTCTGGCGTGATGATGAAGGTGATGACCTATGCCGCCTCGCTTGGCCTGACGATTATCAGCCATGCCGAAGATGCCGGATTAACGGCGGGCGCAGTTGCGACCTCTGGCGAAACGGCCAGCCGCCTTGGCCTGGCGATCCAGGCGGAACTGCCCACCACCTCCCGTGGCTTCACCTTGGGCGAAAGCCTCAGCTGGAGCTGGGAGCTGATGATTGGCGGCGTCACCCTCAACCTGCGCGATCTCGAGCGCCTCTCGTCCAAGCGCAGCCCGCTGGTGCAACACAAAGGCGCCTGGATTGAATTGCGGCCCGGCGATCTGAGGAACGCGGAAAAGTTCTGCGCCCTAGATCCCGGCTTCAAGCTCGATGAGGCCCTGCGCATCACCGGCAACGAGGGCGAAACCCTGTACCGCCTGCCGGTGCACCAGTTCAACCCGGGCCCGCGCCTGCAGGCGGTGCTGGAGCAATACCACCAGCAAAAGGCCCCCGACCCCCTGCCGGCGCCCGAGGGCTTCGCCGGCCAGCTGCGGCCTTACCAGGAAAGGGGCCTGGGCTGGCTCGCCTTCCTGCATCGCTTCGACCAGGGGGCCTGCCTGGCCGATGACATGGGCTTGGGCAAAACAATCCAGCTGCTGGCCTTCCTGCAACACCTCAAGGCCGAAGGCGAACTGAAGCGGCCGGTGCTGCTGGTGGCACCCACCTCGGTGCTCACCAACTGGAAACGGGAGGCGGCCGGCTTCACGCCGGAATTGCAAGTGCGTGAGCACTACGGGCCGCGCCGGCCCGCCAACGAAGCGGCCCTCAAAAAAGCCCTCACCGGCATCAACCTGGTGCTGACCAGCTACGGGCTGCTGCAACGGGATAGCGAACTGCTCGAGGGCATCGACTGGCAGGGGGTGGTGATCGATGAGGCCCAGGCGATCAAGAACCCCAGCGCCAAACAGAGCCAGGCCACCCGCGACCTGGGCCGGCCCGGCAAACAGGGGCGCTTCCGCATCGCCCTGACCGGCACACCGGTGGAAAACCGGGTGAGCGAGCTCTGGGCCCTGATGGACTTCCTCAACCCCAAGGTGCTCGGCGATGAGGCTTTCTTCCGCCAGCGCTACCGCCTGCCGATCGAGCGCTATGGCGATATGTCGTCCCTGCGGGACCTCAAGGGCCGGGTGGGGCCCTTCATCCTGCGGCGGCTCAAAACCGACAAATCAATCATCTCCGACCTGCCCGAGAAGGTAGAACTGAGCGAATGGGTGGGCCTGGCCCCGGAGCAGAAACAGCTTTACAACAAAACCGTCGAGGAGAGCCTCGATGCGATCGCCCGCTCGCCCCTGGGCCAGAAACATGGCCAGGTGCTGGCCCTGCTCACCAAGCTCAAGCAGATTTGCAACCACCCGGCCCTGGCCCTCAAAGAACAGACGGTGGAGGCAGGCTTTGCCGCCCGCAGCGCCAAAGTGCAGCGGCTCGAAGAAATCCTCGAAGAAGTGATTGAGGCGGGCGATCGGGCCCTGCTGTTCACCCAGTTCGCCGAATGGGGCCACCTGCTCAAGGCCCACCTGGAGCGCCGCTGGCGCCAGGAGGTGCCTTTCCTATACGGCAGCACCAGCAAAAACGAGCGCCAGGCGATGGTGGATCGCTTCCAGGACGATCCCCGCGGCCCCCAGCTGTTCCTGCTCTCGCTCAAGGCCGGCGGCGTGGGCCTCAACCTCACCCGGGCCAGCCATGTGTTCCACATCGACCGCTGGTGGAATCCGGCCGTGGAAAACCAGGCCACGGACCGGGCCTACCGCATTGGCCAGACCAACCGGGTGCTGGTGCACAAATTCATCACCAGCGGCTCGGTGGAAGAGCGGATCGACCGCATGATCCGCGAAAAATCGCGCCTGGCAGAAGACATCATCGGCTCGGGCGAAGACTGGCTGGGCGGCCTGGAGATGGGCCAACTGCGCGAGTTGGTGGCCCTGGAGGACTGAGCCTGCCAAGGGCCGATCCCTGCGGTAGGGGATCTCAGCCCCAGCGCCTTGACGAGGCAAGCCACCGGCTGCGACAGGCAAGCTCGGGCAACGGCCGGGACGCGGTGGGACGACTAACCTCAGGAAGAACTCCCAGCCCAAGCTCCATCCACCATGGCCAACGCCCTTCTGCAGATCACCATTCCGCAGAGTGACGATGACTGGGGCAGTGATCGCTTCAGCATCCTGCGCGAAAACATCGAAATTGGCTGCCGCCAGCATGATACAGCCGCTACATGTATCGGCCAGACCTATCCAACCGATGGGGCCGCAATTGAAGCACTACATCAAAATCTGAGCTCCGGCCTCTATTCCCAGGTGTGGCTGATTGGCGCCGATGTGGGTGACGCCCCTGGCGCCAGTTTCTATCAGGCCCTAGAGGCCGCCCGCAGCCACGGCACCTCGATTGTGTATGCCCGCGACCACGCCGACCTGGGCGCCAGCGTGCGCAACTGCAGCGACTCCCTGCAATCCCTCGGCCAAACCAATCAGTTCCACAGCCTCGATTCCAACCCGGATCCGAAGCGGCCCGAATACGTGAACCCCGACTGCCCTGGCATTCAATGGCCCTGTGTGGTTACCGGCCAAAACGGGGGCGTGCAACTCGTTAGCAAAATGATGGAGCACCCGATCCTGGCCTTCACCAGCCTGATCCCCGGCGCCTTGGTGATTCCAGCCCACCCCCATGAAGGGGTGCTGATCCCCAACAATCCCGACCAGAAGGTGTTGTTGCAGGGCAATTCCGTGCAATCCGGCGCCACCCAGATTTCGGCCGTGATCGAAGACCAGCCCGGAGCCGGCGCCGTGCTGGCCCACTCCACCTTCCACCACTTCGCCGACTTCAACCTGGATGTGTCGAAGGGCTGCCCCAGCTTCGTGACCGATCCACCCTCGAGCCAGATCGCTGACAATCCCTGGATGCTGGACGACATCCGCAACTACATCCGTTCGGCAGCGGCCTACTTTCAAGGCCGCTTCAACGGCTGAGATGACGATCACCACCTCCCTCGGCGACCAGGGCCTGGGCCAGCAGCCCTGGTGGGTGGAGCAGTGGATGGAGCTGATCAACTCCTACCGCTACAAAAAGCGGCTGGAGCGGGCCTGGACCTACGCCCGCGAGGGCAACGTGCTCTCAATCCGTTTCGAGGGCCGCCGGGTCCATGCCCGGGTGCAGGGCAGTGAGGCGGAGGCCTACAAGGTGAAGCTCTGGCTCGATGTGCTCAGCGACGAGGACTGGGGATACGTGCTCGAAGCCCTCGGCCAGAAGGCCCGTTGGTCGGCCCAGTTGCTGGCCGGGATCATGCCCCAGGACATCGAGCGGGCCTTTGCCGCCAGTGGCCGGCGCCTGTTCCCCTTCAAGTTGCAGGAAGTGCGCAGCGAATGCAGCTGCCCCGATAAGGCCAACCCCTGTAAGCACGCCAGCGCCGTGTTTTACCTCATGGGCGATCGCTTCAGCGAAGACCCGTTTGTGCTGTTCCAACTGCGGGGCCGCACCCGCAGCCAGCTGCTCACCGACCTGGCCCAACAACGGCGCGAGCTGCTGCAGCAACGGGCCCAGGCCCTGCGGGCCAGCCAGGGCGTTGACGCGGTCGCCCCAGCCGCAGCCCATCCCACCCCGGTGGCGATCAGTGATCCGGGCCGCTGGTGGCGTTACGACGCCCCCCTTGATCCCGCCCTGGTGGTGATCACCCCCGCGATGGAAGGGGAGTCGGGATTGGAGGAGGCGGGCCCCCTGCCCCTGGCCGAGGACGGCCGCTTCCCAGAAGCAAACCTGCAATTCCTGACCCACCTCAAGGCCCAGGCCCTCGGGCTGGCCCAGGCGGCGATGGCCACGGCCATGGCAGCAGGGCGCTCCATGGGCGAAGGCCCTGGGGATGACGCCAACGGAGCCGAAGGGTCTGCCACGGTCGGGGCCCCTGGCCCCAAGGGCCAGACCCGCGTCGGCGTTAAAGCCCAGCCCGCTCGGCGATGAAGGGCGGGGCCAGGCCCCCCGGGCCGCCAAGAGCCCCCTGGCTCACAGACGATCTGCAGGCGCTGGCGACCCTGATCTTGGGCTCCCACCGGGGCGGCTTTGGCGACCCCCTCCT